>VXOP01000200.1 GCA_009839975.1 Candidatus Poribacteria bacterium | reverse complement strand
TGGTATAATAACTGACGTTTCGTGGTTTCTGTATGTCTGACGTGTAGTGGTAAAAACCCCGTTTCTGTGTCATTGATAGATTGCAAGAGTGAACGATTGTAGGATTACATGAATAATAATACGTTCAGGTTTTTGCAATACCTTCGCCAAAAAAGGAGACATAGAATGAAATACTTTCTTCATATAGCTTTACTTTTTACCGTTTTTAGTGGGTGTATCCATTTGAATCAAATGCAGGAGCGTACTGCGAATGTGCAAGAGACTAAGACTATTTTTGTGAGTGCCGTTAATTTTGTTCCTGTAAATCATCCGCGATTTATAAACAATCCTTGGATTGGTGGGGGAAGAGTCAAACTTGACCCCGCTAAACACAATAGGGAACTTGCCACTTATTATGAATACTCATTAAATCGTGATTTACTCGGCGGACTCCCAGAAGACTTCATAAAGACAATTTACGAAAATAAAGAACACGAAGGTAGATTAGTTATTACACCCTACTCACGTTTAGCGATTACTCTCAGTGACAACTCACGTTTAGCGACTTTTTTTACGGAGCACGAGTTTGAATTAAGAGACGAAAAAGGGCAAGTCGTTCCGACTTATAATGATTACAAGAACGGGAAGTTCCATGTAGATGTTAAAGGGATGGACACTCTTATCAAAGACAGCATTGTCATTCAACCAAAGGCGTATTTAGGGGGAGGGTTAGTCGAGAGTATTAATAAAGTCTACACTCTGAATATCATCCATAGAACCAGCAAACGCACGATTTTTACAAAGGAGTGTATCACCTTATTCGAAGCGAGTCCATTTTTATTATTACAGATATGCGTTATTCCAAAGGGATGGGAAACTGCAAATGGAACAGGAGATAAAATAGAAACCCTTCCGGAATACTATATGTTTCATCCAGAATATTATCATTGGGTGAGGCGTACTTCTGTTGCTTATGACTCTTACTATTTCAACGAGGTTGTAGGTAAGTCGTATACAAAGGGTTTTAGTCAGTTTCCAATAAGGGTTGAAATCCATCCCGATGCACCAAACTATGCCCAAGGATGGATGGCTTATGGCGATGGACTGAAAGCAGAAATCAATAAAATACGAGAGGTGATAGGGCACAAAGGGATTCTCAGAGAGGTATATCATCTTTACCATACAGAGCATAAAATGGCACCGGTTTTCGGTTGGAAAAGATGGAGTGGAAAGAATGCACCTCGTTGGACAAAAGTAATCAACGCCGATGCAGGAGGGGGAATGCGACAAAGGGTGAGAATCAATCATTATACAGATTATAACCATGAGGTAGGACATACCTTTGCGTTAGGTCATAATGCAGGCTCTTCACTTCTCTATACATGGAAAGGATATAATAGCTTTTGCTATCAAAAGATCCTTCCGTATTTTTATGAAATTAAAGGGACAAATGGAAAAGGTGTTCTTAGGAAAAATGAACGGGGAACATGGATCGGCGATAGTCAAAATGTGCTCATTCTCCGCGGCGGTTTTCACAAACCTTTAACAAAGATCAAAATAGAAGATGATAAAATCATTCTTCCTATAGAAAAAATTGGACCGGTAAATGCGGGATTAGAAGGCGAAGAACGGAGAAAGCAAAACAATCGCATCATGGCACAACAAGTAAGTCAAAACGACGCTCTGTATTTCTTTGAACCTGACCAGTCAGGTCAATACAAGCTGACTTTCTTTTATACCCCTGTAAATAGCAACGTGTATGGAGACCTAGTCGTAAAAGTGCACACAGAATCGGTTGAAGGTGTTCAGGAAAATCTGAGTGCAAATCCAAATGTTAAAATATCAACAAGGAAAACCCAAGTTAGGGACACCGTGATGCACACCGCTAAAAATCCCATCTTAAAAAAAGATAATAGATTCGCTTTACAAAACATGACTTTTCAAAAAGGGAAGAGTTATGCGATCTTTATTCATTACGAGATGACAGAGGATGACGATAAGAACTTTGAAGAAGGTTATCTGGTTTTTCAAGGAATAGAAGTGACAAAACAGTAAGTTTATAAGGAGTAAATATGCCAAAAGAATTAGTCGCAGTTGCCCCACGGCAGCCTGTTTTAAGAGAATATGAAGACGGACCTGTTCAAGAAGGACACGTCAGAGTAAAAATCGAATTCGGTGCACCGAAACGCGGCACAGAAATGACAATGTACTACGGTCTCAGAGGTGCAGGATTTCCGCATGGACTCGGGAATATGTGCGTCGGTAAAATCATAGAGATCGGAGACGGTGTTGAAGACTGTGAAATCGGGGAACGGGTCGCAGGATACGGGAACCTAAAGGAGACACATACCTGGCGTGCAAATGGTGTGCTTAAAATGCCTGAACAGATGACGTGGAAACAAGCAGTCTGTTATGATCCTGCACACTTTGCACTGTCAGCAATACGTGATGGACAGGTACGCGCGGGTGATCGTGTTGCTGTCTTCGGACTCGGTGCCATCGGATTGGTGACGCAACAGTTCGCAAAAGAAGCGGGTGCAGATTTTATCGCTTGTGTTGACCCGATTGAAAGACGGCGCGCTGTCGCTGAAAAGACGGGTGCTGACCTCGTCTTAGACCCTACCGAATGCAATGTCGGCGAAGTGTTGAAGGAAGCAACAGGTGGACTCGGACTTGACGTTGCAGTTGAAACAAGCGCGAATTACAACGCACTTGACGATGCAATTCGGAGTGTGGCGTTTGAAGGTACAGTTGCTGTTGCAGGTTGGGCAAAAGAGTGTACAGGTGGACTTGATCTTGGCGCAGTCGCACATTTCAATATTCCTAACCTTATCTTTGCACGGGCAAATAGCGATCCGAACCGTGACCATCCACGTTGGAACTTTGGACGTATCAGAGATACCTGCTGGAAATGGCTATCAGATGGACGTTTTGACTGTGAAGACATTGTTGACCCCGTCGTTCCGTTTGAAGATTCGGTTGAGGCATACATTGAGATGGACAACCACCCTGAACGGAGCGTAAAATTGGGCGTGTCTTTCGGTTGAGAAATCTGTTGTAATCAAACAGAAACATTTCTATGTTAACGGTTACTGATATACGATCAGAAAGATGCCAATTACCATAACAACCGCAGCGACAAATCTGCGTTTTGTATAAGTCTCTTTCAATGCGTACCCACCGAGTAAAACAACGAAAATGACAGAACATTGTCGAACTGCTGTCACATAGCTGACTTTTTCTGTCATGAAAACGTAAAGGATGAGTGAATAGGATATCATTGAAAGTCCAGCAACAGCAAGGGAGTGCTTCCATTCTGTCCGTCCAATCTGACTGATAAGTTTGCGTGGAAACCGTACTATACAAAACACACCATAAAGTGTTTGTGAGATAATGTTCTCAGCTAAGTAGAAGGTCCCCGCACGCCACCAAGGAGCATCTGTCAAATAAAGATTAAACTCAAACATTCCTTGTTTATCTATCAGTGAGTATGCAATGACACTACCCAATGTTGCATAAGACCAGAGCGCATCAGGTTCGCGAAGAAAACGAAAGAATGCTTTGAATTGGATGCGCTCCTCGCGTTGTTGAAAGAGCAATATTGAGACGATGACACAGAAAATACCCACCATACCTTGTACCGACACACGTTCATTTAGAAACAGAAAGGCAAATAGCGGTAAGAAGGCTGGGGCGGAACGAGTTATTGGATAAACAAACGAAATCTCTCCAACCGTATAGGCATGTGACAAAAACAGACGGTATAACAGATGAACAAATGCAGAACCAAAGACATAACCCCATACAGGCTTTGGAATCAAAGGCTGCTTGACAACAAAAACAATCAACGCGATTAATAAAGTGAAAATTCCAGAATAGAAAAAAAGGATACGCGTATCCCTACTCGATTTGCTGTAGTAATTCCATAAGGCATGGCAAAATGCTGACAGTAAAATTAAGGTTATTGAGATAAAACTCATAGAC
>VXOP01000256.1 GCA_009839975.1 Candidatus Poribacteria bacterium | reverse complement strand
ATTTTTAGAGACCTATTTGAAAAGTTAAAGAATGCAAGTTAATATACCTAACCTATTTTAACTCACAAGTATGAAAGACATAAAACAGATATTAGCCACTCTTTCCCGTCCCTTTAATGAAGAAATTCGCAAAGGATGTAGGGATGATGTTGTCATAGATGGATTAGGGGCATACATTGATCTCTGGTTGAGACAAGCACGTGAGCTTAACCTAACGCCTAATCAGGAGAACATTCTCAATAGAATAGCAGATCTTTTTAACGATTATCCTGTGCTGCAACCAGAAGATAGACTCAAAGCAATTCATTCCGCAAGGGAACAGATAGAGCTGCTGCAATCGGGTAGCTCAATTGCTTCTTCTCAATCAGGCAGCAGTGTTCAGATACCCAACGAACCCCCAAAAACACAGAAGAATCAGCAGAAGAAGAAACAATCAAATGCTGGAACTAAGAAACAGGTCGAACACTTATCGTTATTCGGTGATAGAAAATCCGATTTAGATACTGTAACGCCAGTGGCAGATAGCGGTGTTTCTGTTGAAACAGAAACCGTTGATGATAGACTATCAAGTAAAGAATCTTCTCTACCTATCGGCAGGTCGTCTCTACCTGATATAGACGACAAGAACGAAGATGTTGTAGGACCTGTTCAGATTGGTGATACACCGGTTTCTACGGACACCGATTCACTTGAATATCTCAATGGCGAACTGCAATACGTAAAGGGTATTGGACCTCATAGAGCGAAGACGTTATCTGAGGCGTTAGACATAAAGACTGTTGGAGGACTGTTAGAGTACTATCCAAGAGATTACATTGATAGATCTAAGATAGTTGAGATATATAAAGTGGGAAGAAATGCGATGGATGAACCAGAGACTATCCAAGGTAGGGTGGTTAACCATGTAACTTCTCCTCCTGTTGCGAAGGGGCGTAAGAGCATTGGTAAGGTTGCGATCTATGATGGCACTGGTGTGGCAGTGTTGGTCAATTTCGGAAGACGAATAGGGTATATTAAGGCAGTTTTACCGGTTGATACACAAGTAGTGATTAGTGGTAAGTTTACGAGACGATATAATGAAATTCAGACGACAGATTATGAGTTTGAAGTTTTTGACGAAGAAACGATGATCCACACTAAACGTATTGTGCCAAAATACCCACTGACTGCTAAGTTAAGTGCCAAAATGGTACGGACTGCTGTCCGGAATGTATTAGATGTCTATGGTCAACAGATACCTGAGATTCTACCGTTGTCTTTACGTCAGAAACATCAGTTGATGGATAAACAACAAGCAATAAATGAGATCCATTTTCCAACTTCAGAATCCCACAGACACGCAGCGCAACGTAGGCTTGCTTTTGATGAATTTTTCCTGTTGAGTTTGGGCATGGAGATGCGCAAAGATAAGAGGACATCGCAAAATGGTATCCAGTTTAGGATTCAGACACCAATGCCAGATGATTCCCTGCTTAAGAAATTTGTCCGTTCTTTACCATTTGCGTTGACGAACGCGCAGAAAAAGGTCTTCACTGAGATTCGAGATGATATGCAAAGTCCACGCGTGATGAACAGACTGATTCAGGGAGATGTTGGTTCTGGCAAGACAGTTGTTGCTGCGATGGCTCTATTATGTGCTATTGAAGAGGGTTATCAAGGTGCGTTGATGGTTCCTACGGAAATACTTGCTGAACAGCACTATCAAAATCTCACATCCTTGTTGTCCCCACTTGGCGTAAAGGTTGTGCTTCTGAAGAGTGATTTGCCAAAATCGGAACGAGAAAAAGCATTGACAGCGATAACGGATGGGTCTGCAGACTTAATTGTTGGTACGCAGGCACTGATACAAGAGGGGGTTGATTTTTTCAAGCTTGGACTTGTCATTATTGATGAACAACATCGGTTTGGCGTGATGCAACGCGCCATGCTTCGGAGCAAAGCAAAATCGTCAGCTGCCACAGATGGTGATGTTGAATCAGATGGATTGTCCCCGGATGTTCTTGTGATGACTGCAACGCCGATCCCAAGAACACTCTCCTTAACAATATATGGTGATCTGAATGTATCTGTGATTGATGAGTTGCCACCTGGTAGGCAGAAGATTGAGACGCAATGGATAAAAGAGAAAGACCGGACTGAATTATATGCCAAAGTTGAACGGGAGATTCGCAGTGGTAGACAGGCATACATCGTATATCCACTGGTAGAGGAATCCGAGAAACTTGAGGAGGTGAAGGCTGCAACGAGTATGGCTGAACATATTCAGAAGGATGTGTTTCCTAATTTGCGTGTCGGACTTCTACACGGACAGATGAAGTCCATTGAGAAACAGGAAGTCATGACTCAATTCAAAGCACGTGAGTTGAATATCCTTGTTGCGACAACTGTGATTGAGGTCGGTATTGATGTACCGAATGCAACAATTATGGTGATTGAGCATGCGGAACGGTTCGGTTTAGCACAGCTGCATCAGTTGCGGGGGAGAGTCGGTAGAGGAAGCGATAAGTCCTTCTGTTATCTTGTTGCTACAGCAAAATCAGAAGATTCATATCGTAGGATTCAGGTGATGGTGAGAACTAACAACGGTTTTGAGATTGCTGAGGAGGATCTGAATATACGTGGACCTGGAGAGTTTTTTGGGACACGGCAATCGGGTCTACCCAAGTTCAAGATTGCGAATATTATTAGTGATGCTTCCCTATTAGAGACCGCGAAGAAAGAAGCGATGATTCTGATTGGAGATGATCCGCAACTGGAGAAATCTGAACACCAATTGATGAAACAGATGTTACAGGCACATTGGAAAACACATTTGGAGATAGCGAGTGTTGGTTAGAATTCCTTCGTAGAACGACTTGCCCCAACTCATACAAAGTGCAGGCCACCGTTAACTATTCCATTATCAGACTATCTTTATGGGAAATTGACACAACAAACACAAGCGTATGACACTATTCTTGCAATTTATCTTGCAAAGAGTTTTGAAATATGTTAAAATTGCAATAGCACAAACAAAAATCAGAGAATTGAATTACGTTGTTGAAAATAAGGAGTTACACCTTATGTCAAAACCAAGTGCCACTCCACATAGAGATCCATCAAAATTCATAAAACCTGATATACCTGAACAGATTAGCACAGTAACAGATGCTGATGTGCCTTCCCTCCCAAAAAGAGAAGGAGGACCTGTTCCTCCGCCAAAATACACGCTTGAGCAACTTCTTGCAAACATACCAGAACCAGATCTCAAAACGTTGAAGTCTAATTCTTCCGAGGAAGTGGATACGGGAAAACCGGTAGGCAAGGAGGTATGGTAAATTTACCATGTATATTCCACGTCGTGGCGATATAGTGTGGATTAACTTTGATCCTCAAGCGGGACATGAACAAGCAGATGTACGTCCTGCTCTTGTGCTTTCAGATGAACAATATAATCGCAGGTTACGTCTTGCAATAATGTGTCCGATTACAACCCGCCGTGCTTCCTACCGGAGAGATCTTGATATCTCTATTCCTCCAGAAGTAACAATTCGCAACAGAGACTCTACAGGTTTAATAGAACTAACTGGGGTAGTTCTATCTGATCATATCAAGAGTCTTGATTGGTTAGTAAGAGATGCCATGTACGCTGGTGATATGCCCAACGATGTAATAAATCAGGTTCTACAAATAGTTGGAACACTCGTTAAAATTTGGGATGTTCAATAATTCAACTACCAATCGTTGTTGAAAAGGCGTTGTCTGCCTAGTTAACAATCTTTTAATATACTTGACAGACATTGAGTTGATGTCATAAACATACCGTTTCTAAGAAATGAAATATAAAAATTTACAGCAAATTGCAGAAAAAGCATTAACAGAATCTGTTGTCCGTGTCGTATGGCAAAAAACTGACGAGGAATCTGGTGAAGATCTTATCTGGCCGTGCGCAAGTGGTTTTTTTATTGACACAAACCTTTTCGTGACAAACATCCATTG
>VXOP01000043.1:2390-4011 GCA_009839975.1 Candidatus Poribacteria bacterium | reverse complement strand
GAGGAATACAAATGAGTGCTTTATAATTATTATTCAAACATGCCCCCAGTTTATATATAGTAGAGTTAAGAATAAAAGAGACATTTGAGTGTTTGCGGAGACCACCCGCGTAGGGGCGAGGTCTCCTCGCCCGCTGCGGAGTATTTCATTAATTCTGAATTACACTATAAACGAGATCTGATCTGCAAATGATTCTTCATAAAATAACACACAAACACAAAAAAGACAAGATATTCCTTATGTTAGAAACTGCTTGCAATATAATGAACTATAGTGTAAAATACACATCAAGATCGAAATGTCAGGAGAAGTTTCAATGCTTAAAGCAGGATTTATAGGTGCTGGTGGAAGAGCACAAGGCGCACATTATCCAAGTGTAAATCGGCTTAAAGATGATGTCGAAATGTGCGCTGCATGTGAACTAGATGAAGGAAAACTCGCACAAGTCGCACAAAAATATGAATTTCCACAGACCTTTACCGACCATCGGAAGATGTTAGATTCTCTGGATTTAGATGTCGTCTATTGTATCATGAACGAAAGATGGTTACTGCAACCCGCATTAGATTGTCTAAATGCTGGTAAACATCTCTTTATTGAGAAACCACCAGGGGCAAATAGTGATGAAACGCAACAACTGGTAGAAACGGCAATCGCCAATGATGTCTACTGTATGGTCGGATTTCAGCGGAGATTTGCAGCCGTTACACAGGAAGCAGTCCGGAGAGTTTCGCAAAAGGGCCCCGTTTCATTAGCTGTCACTACATTCAATAAGCAGATATTAGGAAGTAACCGAGAATTTACCACAACGCTCTGGAATGACGTGTGTCATGTTGTAGACCTACTCCGATTTATGGCGGGAGGTGAACCTACTGAGGTAACCGCACACCAGGACTCCTTTAAGTCTGAAGCGCGTAACTTCTATACTGCTTTTGTCCGTTTTGACAATAATGCCACTGGAGTCGTATTCGGTAATAGAGCATCCGGTGGACGCGTACTGAGATCTGAATTGCACGGAGTCGGAATTGGTTGTTATATGAAAATCCCTGAAGAAATCGAAATATACGAAGACAACAACAGAAGTGTGATGGGCGGTTGGGAAGTTGATGGTGTAGACCAGAACGACTCACCCAGTTACGAAGGAGCACTCACAATGCATCGTCATTTTGTTAATTGTGTCACAAAAAAAGAAGTTCCACTTACAGACGTGCGCGACGTCATTCATTCTATGCATCTCGTTGATCAGATTGAAGGTGTCTTACCCGATTAATAGTAGTAGGCACTCTCCGAGTGCCGTCTCTTCTGAAAAAAAGCCAACAGAACACATACACACTTATACAGAGGAATAAATATGCACAGAATATTATTGATAACTTATATTGTAGCGGCTTGTATGATAGCAACTCTAACTATACCAACAGCAATAGCGGAGAAAAAAGTGGAAGAACCGAAAGAACTTAAAGTAGGTATGATCGCACCAGACCTTAAATTGAAAGACGAAACAGGCACTGAACGCACCCTGAAAGAATTCCTTGGAAAGAAAAATGTCGTCCTCGCATTTTATCCCAAAGACTTTACCGGTGGATGAACAACTGAACTAAAATCGCTCCGGGATAAATTT
>VXOP01000043.1:0-2380 GCA_009839975.1 Candidatus Poribacteria bacterium | reverse complement strand
CCCCCCCCCCCCCCCCCCCCCCCCCCCCCCCCCCCCGTTTTTTTTAAATTATACGGCCACCACCTAGATAAACACGCTTAAGAGCGTGGGCAGCGTCATAGTTTTATACGCTACAGATACAACACTACTCGGTGTTAGTGTTGACTCCGTTGAATCTCACAAAAAGTTTGTTGATGAAAATCAATTCGGATTCTCACTCTTGGCTGATACAACGTTTGATGTAAGCAAAGAATACAGTGGAATTATGGAGAGATTTAATGCATCAAAACGCGTTACTTTTGTAATTGACAAGGCGGGATACATTAGAAGTATAGATAAAAAGGTTAATGTAAGAACACATGGTGAAGATGTCGTAAAGACCTTAAAAAGTGTCCTGCCAAAAATAAAGGTTGGGGAAAACGCACCCGATTTTATTGCTGTAGATGGTGAAGGAAAAGAACATCAACTGAGCAAATTACGCGAAAAGAAAAACGTTGTCTTAGCATTTTATCCACGAGATTTTGGACGGGGCTGAACTGCTGAAGTATGCTCACTCCGTGATGAGGCGAGTGCATTTGAAAGTCATGATGTTCAAGTCTTCGGTATAACAGGGAACGCTAAAGAGTCACGTCAGAAATTTTCAGAGCAAAATAAACTGAACTTCCCGCTTCTCGTAGATACGCAGAGAAACCTTGCATTACTATACGGTGCAGCTAAGAAACCGACTGATGAAAGATTGAAGAGAATCACGATCATTATAGATAAGAGTGGAAAAATCGTTAAAATCGACAAAGAAGTTAACCCAAGTACCCACGGGGCAGATCTGATAGATTTCTTCAAAAACACTGAAACTGCCGAAGAAAATTAATGAAACAAAAGACTTCTTCAGGGATACCAGCTCGGGTTGCGTTATGTATTTCTGTGTTTTTTAGTCCATTCATTGTACCGATTGTTACTGCTGTCTTTGTTGTACAGAAACATGCAAGTTCTTCACATGAAGTTTACCTCTGGGTCGCTGTCATTGCAGTTTTTGTAACGATCCTACCTATTCTATCAGTTCTTCTGCTGTTTCGTTTTTCAAAAGTCAGCAATGTTCATCTACCTGATAAAGAGGAACGTCTATTACCGCTCTGTATCATCTGTATCAGTATGGCATTAGGTGCAATAGTACTTTACAGCATTGGTGCAAGTTGGAAAATCATTTGGGTATGTTTAGCATTTATTGTTAACAGTGTCGTTTTCTCAATTATTACGCCTTTTTGGAAAATCAGTTTTCATACCAGTGTTGCTACAGGCTGTATACTTGTATTAGTGTTACTACTAAATGTTAAACTGCTCTGGTTATTTTTGCTAATTCCAATCATAACCTGGGCACGTGTATACAGGAAACGACATACACTCCTCCAGACGCTTGCTGGAACCGTTGTGGCTACAATAAACACTATGCTGTTTTACATCATTCTACCGTTCTGATGTAGAATGTATGTGCTGCAGCTGCGTATATAATAGTGCTCCACCATCACTCATGTGTGACTCTGGCAAAGTCGATACTATCAATCCCAGCATCTTTAGCAGTATCCATTACGCGGATTATCTGTTCATGATACACATCTCGTTGCGCCATGATAATTAACCTTGCGCGTTGCTCATCAGTAGCATTCAGCAGAAGCGTGAACAACTCATCAAACAGCACAACCGAACCATCTAACAGCATCGTCCCAGTTGAAGCATCACCGATTGGATTATGTATTCTGATGATCATCCCCTGCGGTGTCTGATCAGGAGTATGATGCATAGGCGGAGGTAGTTTAACTCGGATGCCACGCATCGGGACGAAAGTTGTTGATACCATAAAGAAAATTAGCAATAGGAACACACAATCAATCATCGGTGCCATATTCAACTTCAGTGTTCTACGTTGTCGCGTTTTTGGTACATAAAGTTTCATTTCGTATCTCCAATTTGTCAAAGTATTTGATACTTAAACACTTCAACCTTACGATAGTCACGCTTTAAACGGTATACGTTATCAGCGTTCGAAACCAATTCTTACCAAAAATACTATATGTTGGGGCAACGATACTACAAGACATCGGGATTGTCTTCATGTTCATTCTATAATTACAATCTCCATTTTGGCATTATCACCCACATCCATTTTGTTGAAGTTTTCTTTCAAAGCTTTTGACAATCCTTTCATTTTCGGATCATCGCTATTTTCCCATTCTGCAATTAACCTTACTAATTCATCCTTGGAACTAATCTTGATTCCACCACCAGGCAGATTTAAATTCGGTGCTAAATTGGACAGATCGCTTGCATCAAATGGGAGGCCCTCAGGTATTTTGCCGGTAGAACGGATATCAAAATCAGATTTTTCTCCTTCTTGTTGCTTACTCTT
>VXOP01000164.1:1939-4026 GCA_009839975.1 Candidatus Poribacteria bacterium | reverse complement strand
GCACCTACCGAGTTTGGGATATTGAGAATTACCGAATTAATAACTTAATCTTCATGAAATCGCACCTATCGGCCTGGGAACATCCCTAAATTGACGCTTATGGATGCGGTTAGGTTCGCAATACACATGATAAGTAGGATTCAAAAAGTGTTTGCTATCTTGGTATATTTTTATTATACTATGCTCTTAAAAGTAGTCAACACACGCCGTGTGCCGTCAGAAACTCTAAAATAGTCAGCAAACACCAAGTGCCGTCCAAAACATCAAAAACACAGAGGAACAAACGGTATGGAAGCCAAAAGGTTTCAATTCATCCTTTTACGCACTGTTCTGATACTCAGCATTTTCTTAACAGTATATCCACATTCCAGTTTTGCACAAAATTATACACGGATGAACCTACCCGATGGCGCAAAAGCGCGACTTGGAATAGGTGAAATCAAAGATCTCTTGTTTTCTCCTGATGGGAAAATGTTAGCAGTTGTAAGTACTAACGGAATTTGGTTGTATGATACAGATACATATCAAGAAATCAAGTTACTTCCTATTCCATTGAATAATTCAATCTATTCATTGGGAGACGAACTCAAAAAGATAACGTTTAGTGTTGATGGACAGACCCTTGTAGGAGAGATAGGGCAAAGTTCTCTAAATCCAATTCTGATATGGAATGTTAATACTGAACAATGTAAGATATATGCGTTGGATAATAACGTATATTTTAGTCCTGATAGACAGAAACTCACTATTAAAAGTGAAAATATAACCATAGAATCATGGCAAGCACCCGATGATAACGCAAAAGAACCTTTAACAGAAGAAGATGATGAAAAAGAAAAGGTTAAAATTGCCTTTAATCCGGACGGTAAAACCTATGCTACAACAGATGATCAGTATAGTATCTCAATTCGAGATACCCAAACACATAAACAGAAAAAGAGAATTGCCGATTATTTACATCCTGTCTATTCAGGGGAAATTATAGTAAGTCCAGATGGAAAACTGATTGCAATGTTACGGTACCAATCTCCCATTCATGTGTGGGATACTAATACGGGAAAGCTAAAGTTTACGCTTATAGAACACCGTATGACAAGACTTCCCAACCACGAACACATGCATTATGATCAACCGTTCGTGTTTGAAGGTGTTGCCTTCAGCCCGGATGGGAAAACACTTGTTTGTGGGAGTATGGACGGTCCGATTCGCCTATGGGATATCAACAACGGTAAACTCGTAAGAAGATTAAATGGTCATAAAAGCTTCGTTAATAGCATAGTTTTCAGTCGGGATGGAAAGTTTCTTGCAACTGGAAGTGATGATGGAAGTATCCTTGTGTGGAATACTGAAACTTGGAAACATGTACCTTTCCATAATGAGCAACTATCTTCCGTTTCTTGTCTTTCTTATAATCGGGATGGGAGTTTCCTTGCAGCTGGTAGTCAAACCGGTGAAATTTTCCTGTTTGATGTAGAAAGAGGTATTGCGATAAAATCTTTCAAAGGACATATTAGAAGAGTCAGTCGCTTAATGTTCAGTCCTGACGGTCGTCAACTTGCGAGTGCGGGTTGGGATAGCAGTGCACGTTTGTGGGATATAGATACAGAAGTTCTCCTGAAAACACTCTCAGCACCCACTAGCAGAACATCACCTGAAGATGACGACTATTGGAAGACATTGGTGTTTAATCACGATGGAAATCTCCTCGCAATTAGTGGTCAAAGTCGTTTTGTCCATCTTTGGAATGTAAACACTGGACAATTCAGCCGATTCTTCTTGGGACATGGCCTCTATCTGAGATGTTTTTCACTGAGTGCTGATATGCAAACACTTGCAAGTTATAGTGCTGACAACACAATATTGCTATGGGATATGAGTGGTATAACGAATGTGGTAGATGAGTAGGAAAACATATCAAATCCGCTATAGATAGGAGTATGAAATAGTGAGGTTTAAACTGCTTTCGGTTTTTCTGGTGATTAGCATCATTTCTATTTTGTTGGTCGTAACTATTATTACAAAGAACGATAGCTCAGATACATTTGCGTTCGAAACACCTCAGACGAATTTACCCAAAGGTCTAAAAT
>VXOP01000164.1:0-1929 GCA_009839975.1 Candidatus Poribacteria bacterium | reverse complement strand
GTCTAAAATCACGAATAGGTAGGGGGATGATTCACGATGTTGCTTATCTTCCTGATGGCAAACAATTTGCCGTTGCAAGTTCTACAGGAATTTGGTTCTATGATGCAAACACTTATGAGGAAAAAGCACTCATAGCAACAGATAAACCCGAAGTTAAGATGATGGCATTCAGTTCGGATGGTGAAAAACTGGCAACTATAGGTGAAAATAAAGCAATCCTAATATGGAACACAGAAACACTAAACCACAATACGACATGCGTCCATGATTCAGCACCTTATTTTAATTTGTATCCTGATTTTATTACGTTCATCAAGGATAAACATACCCTGGTAAGTACTAGATCTAGTTCGACGCACTTGTGGGATGCGACAACAGGTACACATCAGCTTAAACTCATTAATTACGAGATAACTGATGGTGTTTTTAGTTCGGATGGTAGGATAGCGGTCTCCCATAGAGACAGTGTCCTCTATGTATGGAACGTTGTGGAAGACAATTTATTGAAAGAAATAAAAATTCATTCACGAGTCTCTTTCTACGAGAGAAAGGGTGTTGCCTTAAGTTCTAATGGAACAAAACTTGCTTATGGAACGCATGAGAATGTTATTGGATTGTGGGATATTGAAACAGGTAAACACAAGAAAACACTAAAAGGACATAAAAAGGAAGTAGAATGTATCGCTTTTAGTCCTGATGGAAAAACACTTGCGAGTGCAAGTAGAGACTATGCCATTATATTGTGGGATATCGCTAAAGGAAAACGTAAGAAAACCCTTAAAAAGCATTCTAATGAAATACATAAAGTGATATTCAGTCCTGATGGAAAAACGCTAATAAGTTTTGACAGATCAGGCATGCTCAGGTTCTGGGAAGTTGAAACTGGAAAACTTATTTATAGTTTAAGAGACCATACTAATATCGCAACCAGCATATCATTGAGTCCGGATGGGTTGAATCTGGTGAGTGGAAGTCTAAATGGCAACATCCATGTGTGGGATGTTGCCACAGGGAAACACAAAAACACTTTTAAAGGACACAAATCCCCAGTTTATTCCGTATCATGTAGTCCTGATGGGTTAACAATAGCAAGTGCAAGTTCAGACAAGGCTATTCATTTGTGGGATGCGACAACAGGTAAACGCAGAAACAGTATAGATAAACCATCAGGAAATATGAGAAATGTGCTTTTTAGTCCCGTGGATCAGTTGCTTGTTGTCGCGACAGACAAAAGTATCCATGTATGGGAAGTTGACCCGCTGCAGCTCCTGTACGCACCAATTGCACATGAGACGGTCCCTATCCCTTTGTATCAAAGATTGTCGTTGAGCGCAGATGGGAAAAGCATGGTAAGTAACGATAAGTCTGGAACCATTCATCTGTGGGATGCTGTAACAGGAAACTATCTGAGAACCCTTAATCTCAAAGGTAATTCGCCTATGACAAATATCATCTTTAGTCCAGATGGAAAGATACTTGCAAGTTTTATTCCAATTAGGAAAAAGATTGATTTGTGGTATGTTGCGACTGGTGTTCACAAACACACGCTTACTGACATACAATTGCTTAATACCTATGGATCATTTCTAAGCTGCGCATTTAGTCCAGATGGGAAATATCTTTTTGCAGGAAGTGTTGACGCTACCTTAAGTCTTTGGGAGGTAAATACTGGGAAGTTAGTCAAATCACTTAAAGGACTTTCACATGAAATAAGAGATATAGTATTTAGTCAAGATGGAACAACACTCATCACAAGGGGAGATGGTGCAGTATTTGTATGGGACTCTGCTACTCTCATAAACGGGTCAGATAAACAAAATAATTGAAAATAGATTGATGCCAGTGCTTCCAATTTGTATCAATTATAGTAAAGTTTAGAATTAAAAAAACATTTCAATGAACTTGCAGATGCCACAGGTTCCGTAGGGG
>VXOP01000068.1 GCA_009839975.1 Candidatus Poribacteria bacterium | reverse complement strand
CAGGTGAGGAAGTAATGGCATTTTATGCATCCAACAAACAGGAAAACGCGAAGATCATTGAAAGCGTATTTGAAGAGATTGGAATAACTGGCACACCGATTCCAGCGGAAGAACTACAAGAGCGTATGTCAAAAAACGGTATACGCGCAGAGGATAACGAATTCAGTCGTGCCATTATTCAGGAACGTGAGAATTAAGTATGTACTATTTCTATTTTGATGCAAGTGCTCTTGTAAAACGCTATACACAGGAGACCGGGAGTCGTATCATCAATTATCTGTTTGCGAATGTCCCATTGAATCGTATGACTTGCCTGATTTTAGGCGTTGTTGAAATGTATTGGGTCTGCGTTAGAAAGAAGAACGATGGACGAATTTCAAGCGAAGATTATACACAGTCAAGAATAAACTTAAACTATGAAGTTGTTGATTCTAAATCAGCATTCAATACAATCCCTGTTACGGATTCACTCGTTTTGAATTCAATAACCCTGATTGAATCACATTCCCTAAACAGTACAGATGCATTAGTATTACGATCTGCTTTAGATTTAAATAGTGAACTTCAAAATTCTGATGATACTATAATACTTGTTGCCTCAGACCAACGTCTTATCAGAGCCGCACAGCAAGAAAGTCTATTAGTCTTTAATCCAGAAACCGATTCACAACAAACCCTTAGAGATTGGATAACACAGATATGAACTCAAAAAAAGGCAATAAATATCATACCTAATTCATCAGGGGCTTTAGTAGGACGCGCGTATTGTAAGCACTTAATGTTTACCAAAACAGATCCAAACGAATGGAAACATCTGTATGAAGATATTTTAGTGGATTTGAAAAGTGCTGTGGAAGGCATAGAAAATATGTTGCAAGAGAAGACATAATTATGTACTGCCTTCGAAAATTTAGACCACTACCTTAGACAAGATTGTGATATAATTGCAATACAAATCCTGTACAGAGACGTTAAACTCCCTGTAAACAAAAGGAGAGATAAATATGAATTACATTGAACATCAATTTGAGGAAATTGAAAAACTTACCGATAAACATGAAAAAACTTTGAATGAAAGAAGTCTTCGGAAAGAGTTTCATTCTGAACTTCACAGACTTTTGGATACAAAATACATTGTTCATCACCTAGAATTTGTTGAGTTCAAAGGATCAACTGACTATAAAAGAATGAGTGAGAAAACCCAGGATTTTCAGGCAAGCATGTGGAGAGAAATCCCGGATAGATGTAAGAAGGAACTTGACAACTATGAGGAAAACAGAAGTATACATGAAGATACACATAAAGCGTTGGATGGACTTTACAACAGTGGAAAATTAAGTTTCGGTTATGCCTTTATATTGAAGTGTAACCTCACTGTTGACTGGAAAGATGCCAGTAATCTGGAAAATGCGAGACAGGCGTATAAAGACAGAAAAAAGTATAAATGAAGTGATGGTAACTGAAAATGTTCACGAAGCAACTATCGTTTTTGCGTTCTTTTTCCAAGAGACCTTTGTACCACTACGCCCTGGTGGAAGTTAGGACGATATGGAATGGGAGCAATAGGGGTTACTTGATGAAAATGCCTTTACACGATGCATCAAGGAAATATTCAGTCAAGTGATAAACGAATATGGCACAACAGAAAATGGCGGATATTCTATCCTGGCGGGACATCCTGATAAATGGATTTCTGCGGATACACTTAAGAAAATGAAGACAATTGAACACTTGATAAGTTAGGCGTATTGACACCCTACAACCGGCAAAGGAGTTTTCAATGAATGACAGACATGGTGTCTTTGTTAGTTACTATCATGAACAAGATCAGAAATATCGTGATCTGTTTGAGAAGTTGTTTTCAGATGTCTATGATATTATGGAGTCAAAATCTGTTGAAATCGGAGACATTGATCCCAACATCAAAACAGAAACAGTTTATCAGAAAATACGCGATGAACATCTGCGACACTCCACCGTCACCGTTGTTCTCATTGGAGCCAAGACATGGCAACGCAAATATGTGGATTGGGAGATCAGTTCCAGTCTACGCGACACGAAAAGCAACTCGCGTTCAGGACTTATCGGAATTCTGTTGCCGACATATCCAGCTTCGGCAGATGTCTACGAACGATTAGCAATCGAATATATTCGTCCAGTATCTCAAATCACAAAGACTTTTCGGTATAATCTGTACACGATACCACCAAGACTCTATGATAACCTTGACGATAACCCTGACAGAAGTTATGCGACTCTACACAAATGGAGCGAAAATCCATCAGAGGTGCAAAGGTGGATACAAAACGCTTACAGAAAAAGAAAGAGCAAGACAATATTGCCAAATAATTCGCGTAAGTTGTTTGCAAAAAACCGAAAAGGTGAAGGTTGGTCAGAATGAAGTTTGGAGACAAAATTAAACAGTTGGGACTTCGGTTACGATTCACCGTTGGTATTGTATCCGCTGAGTGGTCACCGAAACAAGGCGATAAAGAAGCTGCGTGGAAAATGTATATTGAGCTGCTGACGCGAGTTACCACACAGGCATTGCCCAACGAATCTGGCAATGAACAATCTGCTTTAGCGAGTATTCATTCACTATTTGACACAACGCGTTCCGTGCTGAAAGAACAAGGTCAAGACTGCATTGAGTTTACAAAAATAGCAATCGGTATACTCAATCAAGTCGTGCGTCCATTTACGACAAAGTGGCATAAAATCAGTCTTACTGGAGATTTTGAGGATCCATCTATCTGTGAGGAATTCCGTCAAGAACTTGATGAACTCCAAATGGAATTACGCGTATATATGAAAGCCCTGGCGAAACTTGCTGAAGTAGAAGATTTAACCGAGTTATCTGAGATTTCGGATTTCTCTTGTGTTGAGAAAACGGTTGGGTAAACGTTTGGTAGAACGAGATAAATGGTCAAAGGGAACAAGAAAAAATCCACTATATCTACGGAGGGAAAACATAATGGGTAAGATAGTCAGAGGTAAAACCATTTGCGATAATTTTGAACACGAGTTTAAGATCAACAAGTATGAAAATATGTTTAGTGATAGAGATATTCTGTACCCAAAACGTGCAAGGTTGTTACTGTCAATTCTTATTGATCGTGCAAAGAAAGGGTTACCGCCCATTGGAACAGCGGAAGTCGCAAAAGAACTTGAGATACCAGGTCATTCTATACCAGAACGTTCTTTTCCGCGTATACAAGTAGGGCAATGTTGTGCATGTATTGCAACAACACTTTATCAATGGGAACAGGTACAAAACGAGAAACTTCCAAGACTCACGAATATTGTTATCAGTAAACCTGATTTTAAGCCTGGAAACTTTATTTTTGATGGACTGGAAGAGAAGCTTGGGTGTTTGCCAACATGGAAAGATTATAAGGATAAATTACTTGCACCTATACACGCCTACGAAAAGTGGGATGAGGTGCTTAATACGATAGAACTAGTGAATAAAAATAGATAAACTTTGCGAAACTAATAATGTTTGTACTTTTCTATTTGTTCGCTTTAATCGCACCAATTTGGAATAAGAGGCGTTTCTGTGTTCGCGCAGAGAAATCTGTCAACCGCTCCGAAATCCCACCAAAGCATGCGGACACGTTTTGAACGGTTACATAGCCTCCCGAATGCTTTTAATGGTAAAATATTATAATTGTTTTTGTATGATAAAGTGCATAGTTTTTGAGGTATCAGAGTGTATCGATTTCTATCTAAAGCGTTTATAGTCCCTTTTATTATCGTAGTAATTCTTGTTCTTATCTCTTTAATCGGACCATCTCTTCCTTTGATAAAAGGTTTATCAGGTTTTTCTCTTACGGATGTCGGCATAATATTTCTGGCGGTCTATACGATTTTGAAAAAACCGTGGGGAGAGAGTCTTGCGGTACATTTCAAGCAGGCATATAAGAAACAATTAGATGACATTGCAAAAGTTGTAAAGGAACGCGATGCACTGCGTGAAAAATGTAACACATCATCTTTTCTTTTTCAAGCTTATGATAGCTTAGAG
>VXOP01000060.1 GCA_009839975.1 Candidatus Poribacteria bacterium | reverse complement strand
GTATTCCAATTATCATTAAGTGCAATATCGTTGGATGCAGGATCAAGAGGACATCGTGTTGCCAAAATAGGCATCACAATTTCTATCATTGTAAGCATGATAATATTCATTAACTTTATTGAACAGTGGTTCAAAGATTTCTAAATCGCTTCACATTATGCTCCACAGACGACACCAAGTTCGGAAGGTCTTTCCCGTTTGAAGTGAATTGAAACCAAACCATTCGTTAAATGACGAAGGGTCAAATGAGTTGGGAAAGTCTTACCCGTTTGAAGGGATGGGACAAATACAAAGCATGTTGCGGATCTTAGTCCTTCAAAGGAAAGGATAAGAGAGATTTTTAGAACAAACTGGAATGAAGATTAGGTTTTTTATCTCAACATTAGTAATAAGACTTTTCCCATAGGATAATTCATAAAAACGGAGGAACAATGATATATATATACAATTGGTATAAATATGTTATAGTGCTAATAATTGGCGGATTGCTTGTCGCGTTTGGCTATCTTATCGGAGATTCCACTCCAGATGTAGACGCTCAAGATAGCATAACGAGATTTGATACCATTCAATGTAAAGGACTTATCGTGTCAGATGGAAATCCTGAACATGGTTATATAGTATTGACATTTCTTGATGGTTCTCCCACATTAGTTCTTAGTGACCACAGTGACCCAAATAAAGCAAAAATTGGGATTGATCTAAGCACTCAGGATAACGCGGCAGCATTACGACTTAAAAACCTGCATAATGATGGTTCTCACATAGGGTTGGTCGCTGGTAGAGGCGAAACTGCTATAATGACATTTACGACCCAAAAACGAGTCACTGATGCCTTAACTCTATCTGTTGGTGCGAAAGGGGCAATGGTAAGTCTTGAGAATGAAACGGTGAATTTCAAATTCCGCAAAAGGTAAGAAGCAAGCATGATTAAACGAGTTTTAATACTATTTGCGGCATTTTCACTTTTAGGTTGTGCATATAAGAGCACCAATGAGATAATGAATTCATGGATGGGCTCACATATATCACAAGTAATCCAAAGTTGGGGACCACCCAATCAGATTACAGAGGATGGTGCTGGTGGTAAAATCTATATTTGGCAACCAGAACCTATACCACTACCTCCTGAACCATCAATACGACCTGGAACAAATACACGTGAAGTAGCACAAGACCGATATTACGCATCACTGAAACGGCTTAAAATAATGGCTCATAATAACAGATACAAAATGTTCTACGTGCGTCCTAATGGTATCATTTATCATTGGCGGGCACAGTAAAGGAGTATATTATGAAATTAGCAGAAGATCAACAAGTCATTGAGGCTCTCAAGCAGATTCTTAAGAATTATGATTATTTGGAATATGATGAAACTTGGTCTGTTCTTGACGAACTCCGTATTAAAGTGATAGACTTAAACGCTAAACGTAATCTTCAAGTCATAGCGGAAATTCATCGTAGATTACAAGGCACTACTAACAGAAAGTTTTCTTATTTACATGGGGGGCAATATACAGATACTGATAACTTCAATGAAGTATGGACAGATTTTACTTTTACGGAGAAGAATACTAAAAGAGAACATACGTCTGTAAGAACATACGTCTGTAAGAAAAAAGCACGTTAACAAAACGATTTAATACGAACAGGCGACGAATTCTCCTACAATAATAATCCTTGACTATTATACAGATTTTTTGTATAGTTTATGTAGAAACCCAAACGCGATTGTCAACTTTCGTATTGTTATGCATAGAAATGCTCATGAACATAGATTTTGAAAGGATTTAGCGTTTCTCTTGCTAAAAAATCGTGATTGGTGTAGTTTTCATAAGGATTTATTGCGGTTTTAGGGGTATTTTTGTTATGCAATGAGTAGTTTTTGACTTGCAAAAAACATGAACTGGTGTTCATACTTTGTCAACACATGTATAGTGTGTATGCCTTGTGGAAAGTTCCAAAGAGTCATGTTCAAGAGGAGGTAACAACTTGTTACAAAAACAACGGTATGAAATTATAATTTCGGCTGAAGATAGTATTGGCAGGTATCACTACGAAATACACGAGATTGACGATTCTGTTAATACTAATTACAACGAATACAAATACAGCATAATAAATGTCATATATTCGTCCAATTTCTTCACATCAGTAGACGAAGCAAGAAAAGACGCAATAAATTGGTTGAAATCTCATTTGGATGACAATTCTAACCCATAACAATAAAGTGTTTGTAATTACAATGTCTAATCCCAATGACAAAGATGATGCACCATATACTTACGCGCCCCCTCAGTTAATCACCCCAGATGATTGCTTCAACTATATCAGAGACTTGATTCACCATAGTATCCGGTAAATAACACAGAAATTTCGCATCCCTAGCCCACCAATCCAAACACTTGACTTGGTCCGCTAAGACATATCCTTTTACGTTTACATTCTCTTCATCTGGAATCTCAACTGCAAATTTTGAAAGAATTATGTCAGTATTAGTGGCAATAATTGGACAGACAACAAACACCCTTTGCCAGTAGTTAAAACTTGATGCTGAAAGAACCAAGGCATGATCCCCATCCTTTGAATCACCATCAAAATCTCAACCCTTTTTTGCGGATCAAAACTAATTTGAATGACATCGCCTCGTTGGGGGATATAGTCGGGGTTGTTTTGAGTTGATATTACCATGTCTTGGGACTGACAGGTACCACTGTCTCGTTATTTTCAGACGTAACATTTTGAATCTCTTGCTCTAACAGTTCTGCGAGTTTTACACGCGGACGGTTCTTAGGACGTCCAACATGTTCAGGACGGCGAGTTTCAGATGTATCAGTACTATCATTCAGATTATCTTCAGAAGTCTCGACTTCTTGTTCTAAGAGTTCTGTGAGTTTAACTCGAGGGTGGTTCTCAGGGTGATCTACCTGCTCAGGACGATAGGAAAAGCGATAGTGTTTACGATTCTCCACACTACCTTCACCGTCATGAATTTTTATTAAGTTATCAACGAAGACCAATAATGGATGTGAAAAATGATTCTTATCTTCACCAATGACATCAATTAACTTATCACGAGTCGTTGTGAGTATCCGATAGTCTTTATCTGTCAATGAAGCAAAAAGTTCATTTTCTTTCTCTTTGATTATATCAACTAACGCTGCCACAACCGCAGTAAGAGATGGGACAATCCTATCCTCTATGACAGTTTTATGTTGAGTATTTTGACTTTCCCACACCATATCTTGATTCCTCAAAACGAAAATGGCAATATTCAATTGTCAGTATTGAGTTGAAATCTGATAGTATCATAGCAGGTTAAAAAAAAGATGTCAACATAAAATATCCAAATCACGTGACGAGATGTAGAATGATAATTCTACATAATTGCAAAACAGAGATACATGTGGTATAATAGTCTTATGAAAGATTATATACTTCTGTTCTTCAATGTTCTGTTAACAGTTGTGGGTCAGATACTGTTAAAGAAGGGTGTCCTAACGGTCGGACGTATAGACAATTTTCGAGAACTCATATCTAAGCTGACACAGGTTATTTTTAATCCTTATGTTATGGGTGGAATCTCAATTTACTGCTTTACAACTTTTGTATGGTTAGTGATCCTATCGCGCGTTAAGTTAAGTATAGCGTATCCGATGCTGAGCTTAGGCTATGTATTGGTTATTCCATTTTCTTGGTTAGTTTTCAAAGAAACCATCCCCATGGTTCGTATAATTGGTGCGATACTGATCTGCATTGGTATATACCTCGTGGCACAGGGAGAAGTTTAGCAGATGCAAGAATCAACATCCGGTTTTAGCACAACCGAGAATAGAAAAGGTTATACCTATCCTTTACAAAAACGTTCTTACTTTGCGATGATATTGTCTGCTGTTCTGCCTGGACTCGGTCAAATATACTTAAATAACACAATTAAAGGCTTCATACTAATTATTGTCTACATTTCATCTATAGGTATATTCTACATTAACTCCTATCAAGTGAGAGAATGTGACGACTTAATGCGATTTA
>VXOP01000449.1 GCA_009839975.1 Candidatus Poribacteria bacterium | reverse complement strand
CCGTAGGGGCGAGGTCTCCTCGCCCGCCGAGGAGTGTGTCATTAATTGTAAATTCCACTTTAAGACGGATATACTTCTAATGCTGCCTGCCATTTTGTCAACTGTGAAACACGTTTCTCAGAATCAAGTGGCACTTCAAGCGGTCTGCCGCGCGTATCAATCACGAGTCCTACCACACCACCAACTGCTTCTTTTTCCACAGTAGTCCCGTGTCCCGCGCCGAGATCAAATCGACGAGTTGGATGCAGCTTCAGGGAGGCTTTTTCACCTAACGCAAGCGGATAGAGTCTTAACTCCCCGAAAGGTATCTCTTCATTGATGACAGGTTTATCTGAAGAATGGATTTCTACGGTAAGACATGTATCACCCTCTCTTCCGTTCCCAATCGGGGCAACACAAGTGCCGAGGTGTATAAGACAATCGCGTTCAAAAACTTGCGTTGCAGCTTCTGCGTTCACTTGTGCAAGGACACCGAGTTGTGGCATCATAAAGATACTATCTACTGCAAGATGTGTCACGCCTTCCGGCTCAAAAGCGTCAATCATCATGAGCATTGATTGCTGACGACGTGGGGCATGTGATAATACACCACCACTACCCACTAACATATCTAATGAAAGCATGTTGACAAGGGTTTGTCCACTCTCTGCTTGACTGAAGGCTTCTGAGATGGTGCGTTGCTGTTGAACACCACGCAATTCTACTGCTAACTGCTTGTGTTGTTCAAATGCTAACCTGAGTGCCTCGCGGGCAATAGCCTGTTCAAGAACCAATTCTTGTAAAGTCTGTGGAATTGTGGTGGGACGAATCATTTTGTTTTTGACACGATTTCTTAGGTCTCCGACTTCAATGTCAAAAGGCACCCATCGTAAAACATTTTCTATACCCGCCTCAGCCAGAACGTTGGAAACACTATAACTCATACCGAGGTTAGCACTGACGGTTCGGTTGAAGATCGCTTCATCTTCCTTATTTTTGAACACTGAGAAGACATCTGTTGTCGCGCCACCGATATCAACGCCTACAACCTGAATATCCTGTTGTGATGATACTGTTTGGATGATCTCTCCTACAGCACCAGGTGTTGGCATGATGGGAGCATCTGTCCAGTCAATAAGCTTTTTGTAACCCGGTGCTTGTGCCATTACGTGTTCAAGGAATTGCTGTTGGATTTTGTGTCGGGTCGGCATTAAGTCTTCACGTTCTAATACGGGTCGGAGATTGTCAACGATTTCTAAAGCCATGACACTTTCTAAACGTTCCCGAATAAGTTCGCGAGCGTCCTTGTTTCCCGCGAAGATGAGTGGTAGTTGATATGCAATACCGAGTCGCGGTTGTGGACGTGCAGCGGCGATAATCTCCGCTAATTCAACGACGTGTGAGGTCGTTCCCCCATCAATACCACCTGACAGAAGGAACATATCGGGTCGTAATTGTCGTATCCGCTCTATTCTTTCATGGGGTAGCCGTTTGTCGTTTGATGCGATAACATCCATGACAATTGCCCCTGCACCGAGTGCTGCGCGTTCTGCGCTCTCCGCAGTCATATTACGGACAACACCAGCCACCATCATCTGCAGTCCGCCCCCAGCACTACTTGTTGATATATAGATGTCAACACCTTCATCCCCACCCTTTTTTTGAACGTGCGGTTTGATGATAACACCGTTGTCAAGGAGTTTACGTCCGGCGAGTTCCTCAACTTCTGTGATCGCATTGATAACGCCGGCTGTGACATCTTCAACGGGTGCCTCAACAGTCGTGGGTGCTTCTCCGCGCACGATGAGTTGATATTCATCATCACGTTTCTCAATAAGTATTGCCTTGGTGGTTGTGCTACCACAATCTGTGGCGAGAATAGAGCGGAGTTCACCCGCCGATTCATTCATGCGTTTTTCTCCTAATTGGTATTAAATTGTCTTATCCTGTTCATTGAATAATCTTTCTCCATATCCGACTTTAGTATCCCAATTGCCTCAGATATTCGCGATTCACTGTCATCCTCTCTTCATCTGTGCGGTTTTCTACTGTACCTGGACATGCAGTAATCCAACGTTCATAGTTGAGTTCTTCCAATGTAGACAGAATTCCGGGAAAATCTATCGTATCTCCGCCGCCTACATCAGCCCAATCCACATTATAATTGCTACCATCTCCGCCAGTGTAGCCAGAATAGTCCTGAAGGTGGACGTAAACGAGGACATCTCTATACCGACGTATGGATTCAATAGGGTTAAACCCCCACAGTGCAGCGTGTGATACGTCTATACAGAGTTTACACTTGCGTAGCAGGCTCATATATTTTGCCCAATCCTCAATAGAATCCACTGTCGTATTCGTATGGATATGATAACAGACATCTAATGCGTATCGTGATGCGTAGTCAGCCCATTCTTCGGACACATCTGCAAGTTTTGCGAGGTCAGAATCATCTATGGGTCGATCACTCGGTTTTCCTGCTCCCATGAACATAAAACAGTCCGCGCCAACCTCAGCTGCGAAGTCGATTCTGCGTTTATTGATTTCCATCTGTTCGTAGTTCTTGTCAATGGGTAACCCACGTGCTGTGACTGCAGCGATAGGCATGTCAACATTCTCACACATCCGTCGAATACGTCTCGGTGTACCTGCCCAGTCTAAGGATTGTCGCATTTCCCAACCATCCCAACCTGCCCGTTTGAGTTGTGTTAATAGTTCTTCAAAATTAGGTTCTTTCCAACGTAAGGTGCTATATCCAAATTTAAATCCCATTCTGTCTACCCCTCTTTCCAGATTATCAACATCATTAACTTATGAGCCTAAATTATAACAACCAAATTATAACAGATATTCAATTTACTTGCAATAAAGGTTACTTTTTGCTAAACTATAAAAAATTTACGGAACACTACTTATTTAGAATGTCCGTTATGACCTATTTTGTAAGGAGATAGTATGGATAAAGTTAAACTCGGTTTTATCGGTACAGGTGGCATGGCAGGCGCGCACATGCGTAACCTAAAAGAGAACTTTGAAGATGTTGAGTTCTGTGCAATGTGCGATATTTCTGAAGACCGTGCAAAAGGACGCGCAGAAGAATACGGCGGAAACGCTTACACTGATTATCGCGTGATGTATGATAAGGAAGAATTAGACGCAGTTTATATTTGCACACCTCCGTTTGCACACGGTGAACAGGAACGGATCGCTTGCGAAAAAGACATCGCGATGTTTATCGAAAAGCCGATCCATTCTGAATTGGAACCCGCAATTATCATCAATGACTACGTTGAGCAGACCGGCGTGATAACAAGTGTCGGTTATCACTGGCGTTATGGTGGCAATGCACAGAATGCAAAGAAAATGCTTGCGGAGCAACCGCAAATACTGGGTGCACTCGGATACTGGATGGGTGGCATGCCAGGAACGCCTTGGTGGCGTGTACGGGCACAATCTGGCGGACAACACGTTGAGCAGACAACACATATTTTCGATCTTTGCCGTTTCCTCGTTGGAAGCGATGGTAAAACCGTCCACGGCGTTGCAAATAGCGGTAGTATGACTCATATTGAAAACTATGACGTTGATGACATCACCATGGTGAACATTGAGTTTGAGAACGGTGCTGTTGCTAACATCGTTTCCGCATGTGCTTTACAAGGTTTCGGACGTGTGCATCTTGAAGTATTCACACGCGGACTTGTTGTCACCGTTGGAGGTCCCAACAATGCTAATCGCGAAGGTGAAACTGAACCGCTTTCAGGACAAGGTGGCAAGGACCGAGATCGTGTCTTTATTGACGCAGTTAAGAGTGGAGATGACTCCGAGATCCTGTCACCGTATAGTGACGCATTGCAGACACTCCGTATCATGCTTGCTGCAAGTACATCTTTCGTAACTGGTAAAGCTGTTGACCTGTAAACCTGTTAAGTTAAACCATTTCTATAGAAAAGAGAGAGAAATATGCCAATAAATCAATCTATCTGCTTTGGCGGTTTCCGGCGCGACAGAGAGCCGGAAGATGTTATTAAAAAAGCAGCTGAAATCGGTTACAAAT
>VXOP01000074.1 GCA_009839975.1 Candidatus Poribacteria bacterium | reverse complement strand
GATAAGACCCAATGCTGAGCAGAAACATTATCGCGTAGGTTGACGTGCTGCGTTGCACAATCAAGATGAATGTGCTACGGTTTGATAATGCCAAATTCTGAGCAGATGCTTTTTTGGCATGACGTTCATCATGACGTCATGCCAAAAACTTTACACACCTCATGGAAACAAACGGTTTGATATAATACCAAGACTTTGGTAAAATATCTATTGGTTAAAAAACCTCATAATGGAGAGAAATAATTATGGTTAGAATTATTGCTAATCCGGGAATCCTTGGTGGGAAACCTGTAATTGAAGGCACGCGTATAAGCGTTGAACATGTGTTGGGACTATTGGCAAACGGAATGACAAACGAAGAGATTATTGCAGATTATCCGATATTGAGCGAGGAAAGCATTCGGGCGGTGCTTGGCTATGCAGTACGCGCATTAAAATCCGTCAGTCTGCCAAAAGACGTGATGGGAGCGGATGTCTTGTGACAGTTCCTTCGCTTGACTATGGAGTAGGTCCGGAAGTGTAGTTTTGAGTTCTTTCTGCAAGTTAGATGGAAAGGCTTGGGTGTCTATAACACGATACATTGTGCTTCCGTAAGTCTCAACCTTCGGAGCATTGAAACCATCAGCAATCGGCGCGGGATACGCTACTTCAAGTTTTACCTCACCCATCTGGGCAATTACATCAGACAACATAACCTCAAAAAAGTCTGTTGCACCGTTCTCTGTAAATAAGTCCTCTGATACGGCGAATTCTTTGACGCCTAATGCTCCATTCCGCTTTCTGATAGAAACATATCCATCAATTCGATTGTGTCGTTGAGCAACCCATAAGCTCGGAGATTCTGTCTGAACCCAGTCAGTCCAGTATTTCATATCATCTCTAACAAATGTACCGTTGAATTTCTGAGAATAAGTGTGGTAGAGTGCAGCGAGTTGACTGACTTCGTCCGCATCTTTAAAATTGACAGGACGGACTTTCCAAACCTGCTGATTTGCAGCGAAGAGTGTCTTCTTGGCATAGTATCGAGGAACGCTTTCCCATCCTTCACCCGAATAGATACGTTGGTTTCCGTGTAGCATGGAGATGGCAATGTTCCGATCTTCCATAAACTGGATTGAATCTTTGAGGAGTTGTGTGGCGAGTCCACGTTTCCTGTATTCGTGACGTGTGCTAACTTCTCCAATACCTCCGACAGAAATGGGTTGACCATGTAAGTACATCTTTCTAATAAAGACTCGTAAGGTGCTAACGATCTTTCCAGCATCAACCGCAACGCGAATTCCCTCAAAATCCTTCCACGGATCGTTGTACCAATGGTTTGAGAAGTATTGACGACTTCCCGAAAAGACGTGTGCTACATGATCAAGCCATGCATCAAATTCTTCAGGAGCAAGTGAGCGAAATTCCATATCTAAACTGTTCCGTTAAAACTTAATTGTCAACTCACTGAGAAACTGACGCGCTTGATTACGACTACCAAAAACTTCATAGAGATCCCCACCGACATCGTAAAACCTACGGACATAGTTCCGACTGGTCTCAGCAGGATTAAGATCAGCATAACGGAACCAGAAATTGGTACGTGCCCACAAGTCCCAATTAATCTCAAATACCGTTGCATCTGCATCCCCTGTATCAACCCTTCGTTGTTTGTTCTGTTCAGGAAATAGCGCATCCTGTGTCAGATCAGAAGTGCCATCTATACGTCCAATTGAAATGTTGAACTCCTTATACCGATACGGATTCGGATCTGTAATAAACTTCAAATTGGCAACGAACGCGTTTTCTAATGCTTGTGTGTCAAAATTGAAACTATCTTCCAGTTTCGGCGGAGTGACATAACGTTCATCCTGTTCACTGTAGGTCAATTCATCAAGAAATGTAAAGTGCCATCGTTCAGTGAGACTATAGGTCCATCCAACAAGATTCTTCAGCTCTAATTGGTTGAGTTCATCTTGCACATCTGTTGAGAAATCAATGTCTTCATAGTCCTCTAAATAGTCATTTGAGAAATTCGCAACACGTGCACTATAAAAACCGTTCATGTGTGAAGGTTTTATTGTAAACCCAGTTATAGAATACTGTGCAATAGTGAAGTCACTGGTATCTCTCAGATAAAGATATCCTGATGAATCGAAATCAAGAAACGTAAGGTCGTGTTTCTCTTCACTCAACTGATCAGTTTCGTAGATGATCCTGTCAACATAATTACCGTTGTTGTCAAATTTCTGGACGCGTGAGATTATGTTGTGGAAGAGTGTTAGTCGTATATCAGCGCGTTTAAGTTCTTCAGCAAGTTCTTCATCTTCTTCAGTTTTTTCATCATAGTCATAGTATCTACGATATTCCGCCTCTTCAAGCAGACGTAGACGCCGATTAAGAGATACAGTGTCAACCGCTTCTAAAGGATTTTGTGCAAAAGGTCCATATTCGGGTCGTGTTGCATTTGTGATAGTATCGGCAAGGTTCGCTTGCGTCGGAGTGCTTTCGGTCAGTTGTGTCAAAGTTGGTGAAAGCGCAATGACTTCCGGTAAGCCACCGATTTTTCTACGAAAACGACTTTCATCCTTCACTAAAATCTCACCTGTAGGTAGCGGGACAAGTGACATCGGTTTAACAAATTCACTCTTGTTTCGGCCTCTCTTACCGAAACTAAGCACAAATTTTCCATCACCACTAAACTTCACAATACGGTGGTTACCTGTATCTGCGATGAACACATTGCCTCGGGCATCAATAGCAATATCGGCTGCATCTTTATCAAATTCACCATCACCCGCACCATATCTGCCAAAAGTTAGTGTCTTTTTACCGTCTGTGTCGAATTTGTGAATACGTCCGCGTTGAGCGTCTAAGACATAGAGATGGTTCTCTGCGTTAACAGCGACCCGTAATGCACGGTCGTGTCCGGTGGGTTGTATGGCAAATGCTGTTTTGCCCTTTTCATCAATTATCAGTTGTGCAGGTAATACGACACCCGGACGTTCATCAACAGGATCCGCAAAATATGTGTGTAAGAGTTCACCTGTTGCGCTTAGTTTATGCACACAGGGTGCGAAAACATAGATTCTCGGATCAGAAGTATCTGCCATGTGATGAGCGGTTACATCTGCTACATAGATATTCCCAAGATCATCAACTGTAAGGTGCCCCGGTTTCCGCAGGATGTTATCAGGAGATTCTGGATTAGTTGGAATTTGAAGTAGAAATGCTCCTGTTGGAGATAGTTTCTGGATAAGTCTGTTCTCAGTATCACTGACATATATATTCGTCTTAAATGCAAGATGAATATCTTTGCTAAAAGCACCTTCAGTTGAACCTTTCCCAGAGAATTCTCGCTCTAATTGAATGAATTCAACTGCAGAAGCAATGGAACTAAAGAGGAATAACAGAATTGTAAAGATGGTAACATGTAGTGTCAGATGTAGATATCTGAATTTTATTTGAGGTTTTGTTATCATGGAGTTCCTTTGTTTTTTCTATGCTTTTTGACTTTAATGATACCTATAATTGTCTCAGATGTCAAGGAGATTATATGCAGACAGAAGGAGAGACAATCAAGATGATTGTCTCTCATATTTGATGATACTAAACAGTGATATGTTTGTTAATTCTTCAAGACTACGGAAACTGCACGCCTAATTTTCGGCACAATTTTCTGATTTTGTTAATTGCACCACCGACTTTCCTACCATCCCGTGTAACACCAAAGAGATGTTGACTTACAACACGGCGAGAAATACCGAGTATTTCTCCTATCTCATCTTGTGTCTTGCCTTCATAGAAGTAAAGTTGAACACAATCGTATTGTCGGTCAGTGAGTTCTTCGGCAATTATCAGACGGATCTGTTTTAAGACTTGCTGCTTTTTTGCACTGCGCGCCTCAGTATATCCGTTAGATGAGGGTTCATACCAGAGGTGGTCTTCAGTAGTCAGTTGGTCAAAATATTCTGGTGAAACCGGAATTTCCCAAAAGTCCGGGTTAAACTTGGACATAGATAACGACTCCTCAATGAGAGACGTGAGTACCTATGCCATTCAAACTTAATGTATTGAGAATGGACAGAGGCACCATCGCCTTGGACGCAATACGTTCAAATTGTGTGTGGTGTGGACATAATATAACATTAGTCGGTACCTCCTTATATATGAGTTATGGTTGGAGTTTTGCTTAGATACCATGATGATATCAGCGAATTAATTGGTAAATATTCAACGTAATAATTATACACAGAAACCGTGTGTTTTGCAATAAAAAATGATACAAACTACGCTTGCAGAAAATGTATGGTGAAATAACTCACTGCTCTTCTGTGTCGGAGGTCGGCTCTAATTCTGCTTGACATTCAGAACAGTAACCGATAATCTCATTTCTATAGCGAACTGGTTTGAATCTATGTGCTTCACAGACTGCTTTCTGCAAGGATTCTATCTCTGGTTCAATAAACTCAACAATCTGTCCGCAACGTAGACAGATGAGGTGGGCATGTTCCTGAAGTGAATGAATCCTTTCATAACGGGTGTTCTTATGTGCATCAATAAATTCAGTAAGCAATCCACTTTTGACAAGAAGTGGGAGTGTGCGATAAATTGTTGGGCGCGAAACTTTGTAACCATTTTGACGCATCTGAACCAGAAGATCCTCAATTTGAAAATGACCAGGATACGCAAACACCTGATTCAAGACATCCATTCGACTTTGGGTTAAACGGAGACCCGAGCTTCTGAGGAAATCCTCAAACTGTGCTGATACTTCTTCAACGTTATTGGTTTCTTCTGTGTTATTCATTTTCAACCCGTTTACGATATTTTCTTCTCATTCAATCTATAAAGGACAAGGTTTGTCCAGGTTCAACAAGTCCGTGCTTTGCAGCTAATTTGTAAAACCTTTCAAGACCCGCAATAGCCGATTCATCCAAGTTGTAATGGATGTGTTTTTGAATATATTCTGTGCAGAGCGTTACGGGTAAACCGAGTTTCTTTGCTTCAACCTGTGCAATCTCAGGTATTCTTGTAATTCCACGTTCCTTTGCTTTCAAGAGTAACTTCGCTGTATCCCCAATGTCTACTTCTCTTCTTGCCACCCAACATGCGTAAACAAAAGGCAAACCTGTTAATTCCTGCCATGCAGTTCCGAGGTCAATACTGTATTCTGTTGTGCCAAGATTCTTTAGAGCTGCATCTCCAATTAATAACACCGATTCTGTTTCTGCAGTTACAGGATTAATTGAAGGTTCACACCAGACGAAGTTCGGGTCTATATGGTATTTCTCTGCCAGCAGGATTTTCAGCAGTGCAATAGATGAACGTGAACTTGTATCTAAAGCGATATGCTTGATTTCGTCAATAGGGACACGACTGAACAACTGTATACTTAGGACACTCCCATGGGACGTAATTGCAATTTCAGGCAGAATACGATAACCTGCTCCTGTTGCGTTAGCACGAAAATACTCAACTATGGGGATCAAACCGATATCTAATTCATCGTTACGTAGTTGGTTAGCAAGTTCGCTCGGTACGTGAACACTAAGTATGATGTTTTCTGATGGCAGTTCACCGTTTAACAGAGGATATATGAGTGGTTTTGTGTTCAGAAATGAAACGGCACCGACTCTTATGCGGCTTTTCTGCACCACCGATTACCCTCACGAATGATTTCATTGTATAACGTATCGCGTTCTACAGGAATGTAACCTGCTTCATCTATAAGTCTTGTTAGGGTATCAACTGAAACGGCTTCAGGTGTATCTGCGCCTGCCATGTGCGTGATTTTTTCTTCAGTTACCGTTCCATCAATGTCGTCAGCACCAAATCGGAGTGCAACCTGTGCAGTTTTTAAGCCAGTCATAATCCAATAGACCTTGATATGTGGTAGGTTATCCAGCATTATTCTTGAAACAGCGATGCTGCGTAAATCAGTTAAACCTGAGGTTGAAGGGAGATAAGCCATGCGTGTGTTTGCCGGATGGAACGCGAGCGGGATGAATGTAACAAACCCACCTGATTTATCCTGTTGCTCGCGCAATCTAATGAAATGATCAACCCTATCCTCATTGGTTTCAAGGTGTCCATAGAGCATTGTTGCGTTTGTTGGTATACCCAATTTATGTGCAATGTGATGTATTTCAAGCCATCCTTCAGCACTGAGTTTTCCAGGACAGATTTTCTCACGTGTCTCTTCAGCAAAGATCTCGGCACCACCCCCTGGTAAAGAATCTAATCCTGCTTCTCTGAATTGTGTCAATACCTCTTCTACAGACATTTTGAATATACGTGAAAAGTGATGTATTTCAACTGCAGTAAAAAACTTGAGGTGTACATCTGGCATGCGTTCTTTGAGACCCCGTATAATCTGAAGATAATAGTCAAAGGGGAGTTTAGGGTGCAGACCCCCAACGCTATGAATTTCGGTGCATCCGTGCTCAATAGAATACATTGCCTTATCTAAAAATTCGTCAACGGTCATCTCCCATGCACCTTCTGTCTGCATATTCTTTCGGGCAAAAGCACAAAAATGACAGCGTGCATGCAGGATACATACGTTTGAATAATCTATATGTTGATTGATGTTGTAGTATGCTAAGTTCCCGTTTAAGCGTTCACGAATGTGGTTTGCTATATGTCCAACACCTGTTATATCTGGACTTTCGTAAAGTGTAACACCCTCTTCAAAGGAGATCCGCTCTTCTGCCTTTACTTTTTCAAAGATCGGGTGTAATCGCGGATCTGTAAATAGGTTAAAATTCTCCATTGTGATCAATACCTTGTGTCTATTATAATGTTTCAAAAAACTACTTGACAGTTGTGTAATAATAAAGGTATTATAGCATAACAACCAACAAAAATGCAAAAGATTCTTTCTAAAAGGAACGAATACAATTATGTCAAAACTGGGTCTTATTCATTACAATTACGCGGGCAACTCACTTGAGGATTTTCTTAAGTTTACAAGCGATACTGGTTTCGGTTATGTAGAATTAGCCGTGGGTACTGTCTGGAACGCAGATACTGACGATCCTGAAAAAAATGCGGAGAAGGTGCGCGAACTGGTTGAATCCTACGGTCTACAAGTGTCCGCACTCGGTGCTGGGAACGACTTTGTTGTGTTAGAAGAAGAAGCAATACGGCAACAAGTTGAACGGATGGAACGTATTGCGGGATTGGCAAAACGGGTTGGCACATCTATTCTTCGCACAGAGGGAGGCGCGATGAAAGATTCTGTTCCGCAAGACCGATGGGTTGAAGCGATGGCTGAATGTCTGACGCGTTGCCTGGAATTTGCTGAAAGAGATGATGTTTACTTAGCTGTTGACAACCACGGACTTGTTACCAACGATGGAGACTTACAAGTAGAGTTGTTTGAAAAGGTCGGTTCAAAGCATGTCGGGGCAAATATGGATACTATGAACTATCGGTGGGCAGGACATGATTTGGAAACTGTTGGCAGATATTATGAAATCATTGCACCTTTTACACTACACACACATCTAAAGGATGGAACAGGTTCCCGCGGCAATTACCGTGGCGAAGCACTCGGTGAGGGTGAAATTGATCTCGCAAAAGCCATCAGATGCTTGCGCGATGCCGGATATGATGGCGTTTGGTGTTGTGAATACGAAGGACGAGAAAACGATGGCACCGGTCAACGGAAAAGTTTCACCTGGATGCAGGAAAACCTGTAATAGTACTTGATGTGTAGAAATGGATAGATCTTCGCGTATTATCACCTTAACAACCGACTTTGGTACCAGCGATGTGTATGTCGGTGTAATGAAAGGTGTCATCTTAAGTATCAATCCGGATGTAAAGATTATAGATATAACGCATTCTGTTTCACCTCAGGACATCTATGAGGCAGCTTTCACAATTCGAGCAGCATATCGCTATTTCCCAGAAAACACAATTCATGTTGTCGTTGTTGATCCAGGTGTCGGTAGTGACCGACAACCAATAGTATGTCAAACAGACAAAGCCTACTTTGTCTGTGCTAACAACGGGGTATTGAGTCGTGTATGGCAGGACATTGAAACAGATGACACGAACACACCTAAATCGGTAGTCATAGAGAACCCATCCTACATATTACCCCAAGTGAGTAATACATTCCATGGTAGAGATATCTTCTCTCCTGTCGCTGCACATCTATCGCTTGGTGTTGCGTTGTCGCAGTTCGGGACACCGATTCAGGACCTTGTCCGGTTTCCTGTTTCAACAGTACAAACTATTGATAATTCATTGACAGGTCAGATTATCAAAATAGACAGTTTCGGGAATTTAATAACGAACATCTCTGAAGACATGCTTACCTCTTTCTTGTTAGCATCTGGTTCTAATGCGGATTCCGTTGATTTTGAAATTAGAGCAGGAGATACTTCCCTTACGAAATTAAACAGTTTTTACGCAGAATCCGAGCCTAGTGAGCCGCTTGCTATTATTGGGAGTTTTGGTTTGTTAGAAATCGCCATCAATTTGGGGAATGCCGAAACAGGTTTAGGTTTGAAAAGGGATGATAGAATCGTTGTCCGTAGGTTTGATTGACATCTCTATTTCTACAAGTTATAATTACTGTGGCAAAAATAAAGGAGAACAGATTTGAGACAGATCGCTTTAACAGGAATAAAACCGACAGGTCAACCGCATATCGGCAACTATCTCGGTATGATCAAACCTGCGTTGGAACTTGCGGAAGATTATCAAGCACTCTACTTTATCGCTGATTACCACGCCTTAACCACCGTAAAGGACAAGAAAGAGTTAACCGATTTGACCTATCAGGTAGCAGCAACATGGTTAGCCCTCGGTTTAGACCCGGAGCGTGTGATTTTCTATCGTCAATCTGATATACCAGAAGTGTTTGAGTTGTCCTGGGTATTGTCCTGCTTTACATCAAAGGGATTACTCAATCGCGCACACGCTTATAAAACGCTTATTGATGAGAATATTGCTGAAGGACGAGAGGAAGATAAAGGTATCAATGCTGGACTCTATACCTACCCAGTCCTGATGGCGGCAGATATACTGTTATTCGGCACACACATTGTCCCTGTAGGATTCGACCAAAAACAACATCTTGAGATTACACGAGATGTCGCACTCGCTTTCAATAATAACTATCGTGAAGTATTGGTTGTACCAGAAGCAGTCATTCGGAAAGAGGTAATGACTATCACGGGTCTTGACGGTAGGAAAATGAGTAAGAGTTACAACAACGTTGTCCCGTTTTTTGCCCCATCAAACGAAGTGCGTAAAAAGGTTATGCGTATCGTAACGGATTCTAAACGTCCAGAAGAACCGAAGGATCCGGATGCATGTAATATCTACGCTATCTACAAACATTTTGCTGATGCTGATGCAATTGCGGAGAAACGGCAACTCTATCTTGATGGTGGTCTTGCGTATGGCGACATGAAGAATGAACTTTATGTATTGTTAGAGGCAACTTTCTCGGCACAACGGGAACGTTATAATGCCCTGATGGATAATCGCGCTGAATTGGAAAAAGTGCTTCAGGAAGGTGCAGAAAAAGCGCGTTATATCGCAAAGCGGGTTTTAGGCAAGGTCCGAAAAGCAGTGGGTGTTACTGGTTCTCGGTAAAACGAGCAATTCAGTTATCCTGAGTGTGTATTCTCTTCGTGTATAGGACAATATTCACACACCCCTTTAGCTCGTTTCTTGACTAACTGTCTTAGAGCAACAGAAACGTAAGTCCTACTCATTTTTCAAATAATGTATTGCCCGGGATTTAGCAAGCCGCATTAAGTGCTCAAGTTGAAGACAGTGATTTAGTTCCGCTGTTTCTTCAGAAGTAAGCCCGGTTGTTTTCTCACGATGAATAAGATCAGCCATACGTTCTTTTGCCTTTTCGGATGGGGAAAAATCAACCAGATTTTGTGGTGTCGTCCCCGCCGCGATGAAATCAATTATTTCACTATAAACAGGTGAGATATGCATTGTATTTCCTTCCTTATTCTATTATTCTATTAAGACGGTGTCTGTCAACTGTCCTATTATTTTACCAAACAAGGTACAACAACTATCAATGTGGTAGTGATAGCCTTATCTGTAGTTAAACGATAATCTTCTAAATTTTGGTCCGGAGTAGTTTCTGGTATTCCGCATGTGCTGTCTGCGCATCATGTTCACCATCTAACACACGTCGTAGGCATTGCACGAAACTGATCGGGTCATCCTCACCGAAAATTGTGCGTCCGAATAGGATTGCACGTCCCCCGTTCTGAACAACATTCTGTGCAAGAGCAAAGGTACTTCGCGCGTTTTGACGCGGACCTCCCAGCGCACCGATCACAAGTGTTGTATCAAATTGACATAACTCACGCCAAACTTCTGCAGTGGTATACGCAGTTTTAATAAAACGTGGTCGTTGGTGTCTTCGTAGATAACTCATCGTTCGGACAATTGAATCAGCCACATACATACCACGTTTCTCTTCATCCATTCCCGGTAGTTTAACATTCGGCAAAAACACTTCTAATAGATGATCAAATCCTTCTATCTCACCGACAACGTGGGCAAATTGTATGTATGATTGCAACATTTTTTCGTCAACAAGTGGATCATTATTAAGGGTTATTGAATATAAACCTAAACTGACACGACAATCCAATGCTGGTCCGATAAGGTTTTCACAATACCGCTGCATGTCTTCGGGAAAAACGGTCTGAAATGGCATTGAGGGACGTGATGTATAGACACCAAAACGTGGATTCCAGATAGCTGTTTCAGAGTTCATTCTAACAATTGGTGTGATAGGTGTATCCTCAAAAAGATTCTCATCAAGTGCCAATATCTCAGCATCTGCGGGGGTCATGAGAAGTCCATCAAGTTGTCCATCAGCCGTTAGATCACGCTGCAACTGTAAAAACTCTGCGTGAGTTCTATAGTGCGGTTTTGGATGCTGGACTTGACCGAGTCCTTTAATGCCTGCTGATGCAAGTGGGTCAGCAGCAAAAACGAGAATAGGACTCTCCGCAAGAAGGTCAGTGTTTTCAAGCTTTTCAAATATCCGATTTCCCATAAAAAATAAATTCCTCTGTTTTGGTGCGTTATAATTCTTATCTGTAATCCATTCGTATCTTATATTATATCACAAGGTATTGGTTGGGTCAATATCCATAATGCATTCAACTGTCTTTGATTTTATTTCAGGTAGCACATCATCGTTCACACACCGTAGAAGTTGAGATAATTTTTCCACCTGTCTACAACGGAACAAGAAGTGCCATCGGAACTTTCCATCAATTCTTGATAGAGGCGCAGGAGCTGGACCCAATACTTTTATATCCGGAAACTGTTCAGTCTGTAATATGTCAAGATGATTGCTCATGATGTTTGCAGTATCAATGACTTCATTTTCATTCTTGCCGCGAAGCAGCAAAGTTCCCATGTGAGAAAATGGAGGATACTGTAGCGGACTTCTGGCTTCCACCTCTTTTTCATAGAAGTCAATGTAATCGTGTTTCTTTACAGCCGAAATGCAATAATGCTCAGGCATATAGGTCTGAATGATAACTTCACCCGCAGTATCTGCACGTCCCGAACGTCCCGCAACTTGTGTCAGCAAACTGAACGTGTTTTCACTCGCTCGGAAGTCCGGTAGATTAAGTGCCGTATCCGCAACGACAACCCCAACAAGTGTCACGTTCGGAAAGTCTAACCCTTTTGCGATCATCTGTGTTCCGATAAGGATGTCAATGTCCTGTTTTTCGAATGCAGTTAGAATCTGTTCATGCGCGTTCTTCTTTGCAGTAGAATCCGCATCAAACCTTTTCACATGTGCATCTGGAAACAGTTTCTGTATTTCCCTTTCCACAGTTTCGGTTCCGAATCCTTTCCTGCCAAAATAATCTATTGCTGGACTATCACATTCGGGACAAGATGAGTGGGTTTCGCGTCTATGACCACAATGATGACACACCAACTTCTTAGATTCAAAATGGAAAGTGAGTGAGATTGAGCAGTTTTCACATCTCTCTGCATAACCACAACTGCGACAGAAAACATAGCTGGAATGTCCCCGTCGATTAAGAAAAAGTATCACCTGTTCCTGAATTAGAAGTCGTTCCGCAATAGCGAATTTCAGGCATTCAGAGAGGATAGACCTATTTCCGTTTTTGAGTTCATCCCGCATATCTACGATATGAACATCCGGCATCTTCCTACCCAGTACGCGCGTTGGCAGACTTAGAAGTTTGTACCTATCCTGCTTTGCTTGATAATAGCTTTCAAGTGAGGGAGTAGCACTGCCAAGAATGAGTGGACATTTTGCAATTTCTGCACGTTTCTTTGCTACTTCCCTTGCGTGATAACGGGGGGACGTATCGGATTTATATGAGTCAGAATGCTCTTCGTCCATTATCAATAAACCGAGGTCCTTTACCGGAGCAAAGACTGCTGAACGTGGACCTATAACGATGTCAGCATCCCCGTTGTGTATACGATACCACTGATCAAAACGTTCACCGACACTGAGACGACTATGAAGAACAGCAATCCGTTCCCCGAAACGTCCAATAAATCTTGAGGCAGTTTGAGGTGTAAGCGATATTTCCGGCACAAGCACGATGACCGATTTTCCTGTTTCAAGTATCTGTGCCATAACCCGCATATAAATCTCAGTTTTACCGCTTCCTGTGACTCCATGAAGTAGATGAGTCTGTATGGAATTATCTTCTATTTCAAGTGCGTTGCTAATTTCAGTGAATGCTTCTAACTGTGCTGGATTTAATTCGTGCGGATGCGTTGGTACAACAGATTGCGAACTGAGCGGATTCCGCACTACTGCAGCACGTGTAATTTTGACAAATCCGCGCCGCTCAAGCGTACGAAGGAGAGATAAGTTTGTTTTTGTGCGTTTCGTGAGGTCAGATGTCGCAACAGGAACACCTTCATTAAGCAAGATTTGTAGAAGTTTAGCATGTTTAATATCTGCTGCGTGGGGTGTGATTTTCCCTTTATCATCTATTGAATTGCCATACCCATCTTCCCCCGATGTGAGCTTTTCAATCTCTGCTTCAATATCTTCGGTCGGTAAAGCCAATGTGGCAACATTAGTCGTCTTGGCATTCGCTTTAGGTTTATGTGTAACCGTCAGTTCAATAACGCCTCTATCTCGTAGTGTTCTAATTGTCGTTTGTAGACGTTGAAGGCTCAAGTCAGTTTCTTGTGCCAGTTGATTTATGGAAAGTGGTCCTCCTGCTTCCAATGCAGTGACAATCCTTTTCTGGTTTTTTCCTATAGGCGGTTTATAATCAGGACAGAGTTGAACCAATTGTAGTTTCTTATTCCGTACAGCTGCGGGAACGGCACAGAAAAGTGCGTTTCCCCATGATGATAGATAGTAATCTGCCATCCACTTTGTTAGCGTAAGCAGCTCATGGGAATATGTGGGAATCTCATCAAGACAATCAGCAATTGGTTTTATTATATCAGCTGGTAGATCGGTCTCTTCTATCCTTTCTACAACGACCCCTTCCTGCTTACTACCGTGAAAAGAGGCTAAGACGCGTACTCCCGGTTTCACAACATTCAATAAGCTTTCTGGGATTGTATAGGTAAACAGTCTATTGACCGCAATAGGGAAGGCAACGTTTGCATAAGTCATGCTGCTGTTTTTCCGTTTATGGTGAAAAATGAAAATAATTACACACATCATACCCCGGTAGGTGCGATATCCTAATCAATGCAGAATACCATACGCGTATTCTGCCGTTGTTGACTGTGTAAATAACTCCATATTCTACCATAGACAAATGTTGTTCTTACGCTACACAGTGTGTTTGTCAGTTTTGCTCTAAATACGTCATAACTTGTTGCATATCTTCCCAAACATCTTTTTTTGCGTTTGGGTTACGAAGTAGATATGCTGGGTGATAGGTCGGCATGACAACGGGGACATGAGCATCTTGTTTAGCATAAGCATATTCATAGAATTTTCCACGAAGTGCCGTAATCCCTGTTTTCGTGTCAAGCAACATCTTGGCAGAAAAATTACCGAGCGTGACAATTACTTTCGGTTGGATTAATTCAATCTGTCGTAGTAGATAGGGGCTGCATGTTTCTACTTCATCTGGTGCAGGATTTCTGTTATCTGGTGGACGACATTTAAGTACATTTGCAATATACACGTCGTCGCGAGTCAATTGCATTGCTTCTATTATTCTTGTGAGCAATTGTCCCGCTCTTCCGACAAAGGGTTCTCCTTGTCTATCCTCATCTGCTCCTGGTGCTTCACCGACAAACATCAGATCAGCATCTGGATTACCAACTCCGAAGACTACGGTATTTCTTCCTTGATGCAAACCACATTTTACGCAACTTTGTGCATCTGCATCCAATGCAGTTAAATTCAAGTCTGCATATTGAGATTTCTGTTCAGTTTCGGTTATTTCTGCTTCAAACAGACCGAGTTGAAGTTGTTCTTCCACGTGTTCCCTCACCGTTGCTGCAAGCTGCAAGTATTCCTCTTTGATGGCATCTTTTGTCATGGAGATTCCTATTCTGTTTTATCAATTCCGCAAACTATGGAATAGTCTTAGTCCGTCATACCAAGTGATATATATGAACAATGCGATGATAAGGATAACGGTTACCTGCTGTATTATTGCCTGTGCTTTGAGTGGTATGGGACGGCCGCGAATTTTCTCCAAAGTAAAGAATAGTAGATGGCCCCCATCAGCAATTGGGATCGGTAATAGATTTACGATCGCAAGATTGATACTGATGAAACCGATGAAAAAGAGAAGACTGTTTAAACCGACGTTTTCAAACATCGTATTTGTCATAGTTGCAATTCCTACTGCGCCAGCAAGATCATTAGGTTTCACTTCCCCCTCAAACAACTTTTTTAAGATGCGTACGATTGCTGTGCAAGTAAGCCAGCTGGTTTTCACACCGTTGTTAAAAGCACCTATAAGACTATAGTATTGTGTCGGTATTTCTTGCCTTTTTAACAACATACCGCTCAGAGAATTGTTCCATATTATACCGTAAAAAGTTCCATCTGTATCCGATTTTGATTTATCTTCGGGAGATATGGTATATGTTCTTAACGTTCCATCTCGTATGAATCCGAGCGTTACTGGCATATCAGCCGCTGCTTCAATCTGAGAATAGAGTGATTTACTGTCAACCGTCTGTCCATTAAATGTAGTGAGTATATCCCCCGTTCTTATACCAGCCTTATGGGCGGTGCTTTTTTCCACAACTTTTGCTTTCAGGTCCCATTCCACAGGAAGCTTGAACGTAAGTTTCTCTTCGTCGCGTCGGACTCCCAGTGTAACGACATCTTTATTTTCATTGATTTCCTCATAGATGCTCCGGTATTTCTCATCAATCCAATTCGCTGTGTCGCTCCAGATTCTCGGTCCAAAATACGGTGTATTGTATATACTCTGTCCGTTAATGGATTCGATCTGGTCACCGACTATTAACCCTGCCTTTTCTGCTGAGCTATCCGGGTCAATTTGTTTTACAATCGTGTCGTATTTAAAACTCACATGAAGAATGCCATCACTGTCTCCGATTGTATCGGGGATGGCATCAGGTACGACAGTGAGAGTTTTCAGACTGCCCTCTCGTTCCACAACAAGTTCCAATTCTTTTTCAGGGTTAAGCATTACTAACTCTCGGAATCTGGCATCGTTTGGAATTGCTTCTCCGTTTAGAGAAATAATCGTGTCGTCGGACATCACACCTGCGGCAAGGGCAGGACTGTGGTCAGCCATCATCCCGATTTTAACACCCTTCTGATCCAAACCGATAGCTTGTCCTGTCAAACCGTTGATTAACCCTATAGTCCCCGCGTTGATACCGACACTGAAGACGATCCAATATGCTAATACACCGAACAGTAGATTCACAGCGGGTCCAGCAATAACAACGAACGCGCGTTTACCCAAAGATGCACTTGCGAATTCACCCTCTGCACCAGTCTGTTCATTTGGATTCTCTCCCTCCATTTGTACATATCCACCAAAGGGTAACCAAGAGAGCCTGTATTCTGTCCCTTTATACATATACCCTACGATTCTTGGTCCGAATCCGATTGAGAAAGTGTTGACCTTAATACCTGATTTTTTTGCTGCGAGGAAGTGGCCCAGCTCATGTATGAATATGAGAAAGCCAAGGGGAATTATGGCGATGATAATCGCTTTGATTGCAGGAAAAATACCGAGAACTAATTCAAGAATAGCCATTATTGTCTCCTAATATTATGATTGCATGATCAATTTGTATACAGTTTATCCTTTAGCATTGATGATTGAACGGGTAGTTGACTTTGTCCATCTGTCTACCTCAAGGACATCCTCAAGTGTCGGATCGTCTATTACGACATGTTTGTTCATCACTTGATCCAATATTGCAGGGATATCCATAAACCCGATCCTTTCATTGAGAAAAGCCTCTACTACGACTTCATCTGCACTGCTAAGGACAACCGGTAGTGTCCCCCCGACTTCCGCTGCTGTGTATGCAAGTGAAATACATGGGAATTTATCTCTATCTACAGGTTCAAAATGCAAAGTGCGTAATTCACAGAGGTCTAACCGTGGGACAGGGGTCGGTAACCTATTTGGATATGACAACGCATATTGAATCATTATCCGCATATCCGTTGGGCCCAACTGTGCAAGCGTTGAACTATCCATCCATTCAACCATTGAATGGATAATGCTCTCTCTGTGAATAACAATATCAATCTTTTCAAGTTCAATGTCAAACAACCACTTCGCTTCAATAACCTCTAACCCTTTATTCATCATAGTAGCGGAATCAATTGTTATTTTTGCTCCCATATCCCAATTGGGATGTTTAAGTGCCTGCTGTGCTGTTACCTTATGTAGGTTCTCTTTTGGTGTATCCCGAAATGGACCACCGGATGCTGTCAATATCAAGCGATGGATGTCATCTTGTCGTTCTCTTGCTCCCTCTAAGCATTGAAAAATTGCACTCATTTCACCATCAATAGGTATCAGATTAATACCATTTTTTTTAACAGCGTTCATTACAATGGAACCGCACATCACCATCACCTCTTTATTGACGAAGGCGATGTCTTTACCGGCGTTGATTGCTGATAGTGTCGGCAACAATCCCGCGCTTCCACCCATTCCGTCCAATACTTGGTCCGCTTCAGGAATAGTTGCGACTGCTTGAATTCCTTCCGAACCAGATAGGATTTCAGTACTTTTATAATCTGGTAGTCGTTTTCTCAGTTGCTCCGCTGCGTTAGGGGTGTTAAGTGCAGCTAACCTTGGACAAAATTTACGGATCTGATGTTCAAGCGTGTCAACGTCGCTGTTTGCAGCCAGTGCGACTACATTAAACTCCTCACGATGTGTTTCTACGACCTTAAGTGCATTCTTTCCAATTGAACCGGTACTACCTAAGATGGAGATGTGCTTCATGTGTGTTTGTTGTAGTTGGACAATTCATTGTTAGAAAGCAATTTGTCACGGATCTTATTACAGATATTTCGTGACCACAAGAAAACAATAATAGAGTACAGGTGCACTGAAGATGAGACTATCACATCTATCCAGTAGACCTCCATGTCCAGGGATAGTATCCCCTGAGTCTTTGACACCGGCGGTACGTTTCATAAGAGATATGCTCAGATCCCCAATCTGTCCCACGATACTCAATAGAAACCCAATAATTGCTGCATGCGTAACAGAAAATGTCCCTTTTAGGAATACTGAACTAATAGCAATACTGGTCAAGGTTCCGACAACCAATCCAGCAATAGTGCCTTCAATAGTCTTTCGTGGACTAATTGGTGTACTCAGTTTGTGTTTTCCTACAGCGCGTCCGATTAGGTATGCCCCTGTATCACCGATCCAAATGGTTCCAATAAGTAAGAAAATCAGTTGCATGCCTACTTTGTCAGTTTCTCTTAGTAGGATACAGTAATACCCAAACAACCCCCCGATTGTAAGTATTCCTGTGAGTTTTAGTGCAACAGTAAGTAGTTCGTCTGCTACCTCTCCCCGAAATATACTTGTACAGAATGCATAGATAGGTATAAAAACAAAGAAACTCAACAGAACTGTTTCGGCGTAAGCGTTTTCTCCGTGTGAAGGTGTTGGAAGGAAATACGCGAACAAGCAGAATGCTACTGTTAATATTGATGGACTTATCGGATTTAGTTTTTGACTCAGGTGTTGTGTCAATCGGCAGTATTCAACTTGCATCATTATGACAGCGATAGAGATAAGAAGCAAGAAAAACAGGCTGCCAAAATAGATAATCAACAAGACTAATGGAGCCAGGACAACAGCACTCAGAGCTCGCCGCCAAAACATGGTTATTTCTCTAAAAGTTCAGCTTCTTTGGTATCGGCTAAATCATTGATTTTGTTGACATAAGTATCCGTTAGGTTCTGTACAGGATCAGCATCGGTACGGCCAGATTTTTTATCCCCACCTCTACCTTTGCTTCTTCTGCTACCTGAGCTTGCATCGCCACCTTCAAGTTTCTTAATAGCATCGTTAGCGTCCCTGCGTATGTTTCTTATGGCAACTCGACCTTCTTCGGCTAATTTCTTAACGAGTTTGGTAAGTTCAACTCTACGTTCGGTTGTCAACTCTGGTACTTGGATGCGAATAATACTTCCATCATTACTTGTTGCGAGTCCTAAATCAGATTGAGCAATTGCTTTTTCGATTTCTGTAATCAATGTCTTGTCCCAAGGTTGAATGACGAGTTGATGCGGTTCGGGAGTTGTGATCGTTCCAACTTGATTCAAAGGTGTTTTGCTGCCGTAATAGTTTACTGTCACTTGGTCTAACAACGCAGTTGTCGCGCGTCCTGTCTGTACATGTGAGAGTTTATTTGCTGTTGATTCGACCGATTTCTTCATTCGTGATTCAGCATCTTTCAGTACTTCTTGCATCTGAATTCCCTTTCTTTGTTTCTGTATTCGCTGATTCCGATGTAAGGTGTCGCATCCAGATTAGACTTTACTGCCCGAGGACATAAAGCACAAACCGTTTAACTACGATATTCTCACCAAGCTGTGCAATTGCATCCTTGACGAGATCTTCAATCGTTTTATCGGCATCGCGAATATACGGTTGTTTTAGCAGACATGCTTCCGAATAGAATTTAGAAAGCCGTCCTTGAACAATTTTATCAACAATATGGTCAGGTTTTCCTTCCTGTAGAGCTTGAGTCTTCAATATTGTTTTTTCTGCATCAAGTTCTTCTGCGGGGACATCATCCTCTTTGACGTATCTTGGTTTTGCAGCAGCGACTTGCATAGCAATCTCTGTTGCTAATTTTTGGAATTGTTCTGTTCTTGCGACGAAGTCAGTTTCGCAGTTTAATTCCACCATTGTGCCGACTCGGTTTCCTGGATGTATATATGAGATAATAAGTCCCTCTTCAGTTGCCCGTCCGCCTTTTACTTCAGAAGCTTTTAAACCTTGCTCACGAAGTTTTTTAATTGCAGCATCAACATCTCCTTCCGTTTCAGTCAATGCCTGTTTGCAGTCCATAATCCCTGCTCCCGTGCGCGAACGCAGTTCACTGACCATCTTTGCTGTAATTGCCATCTTTCCTCCAAATTTAGGTGCTTTACATTGCACTAACATGTAATAATCTTTGTGAATTGTGAAGTTAAAACCCTACATTATGCTTCCGCAGGATATAAAACTAGTTATTGATTTACTGTGAGGAGCGTCGTGGTCGTCCAGGTCTTTTCTTCGGACGTTGTTGACGCGTCTGACGTTGTTCTCCATCACCGATCGTCTCTGGTTCAGCAGAAAGTTGTTCAACATCCAGAATCTGTGCAGTCTGCTGTTCATGGCGTTCCACTTCAGCAACCTTATCTAATTGGTTCTCGGCAGACTTTCCATCTTCTGCTTCAACTTCCGCACCTTCAACTGCATCACCACGTCCTTCAATAACAGCTTCAGCAAGAACAGAACATATAAGCCGAATTGACCGGATAGCGTCATCGTTCCCTGGGATGGGTAAATCAATTGGGTCGGGATCACAATTCGTATCTACTATCGCGATGATTGGAATACCGAGTTTGTTCGCTTCTGCAATAGCCGTGTGTTCTTTGCGGGTGTCTGTAACTATAACAACAGCAGGGAGGATTGACATCTCTTTGATACCTGTCAGGTTATTTGCCAACTTCCCTTTCTCTCGCATCAAACGTATAATCTCTTTTTTCGGTCGCTTTTCCAGTTCACCGCTCTCTTCTTCAGCTTCAAGTTCCTCTAATTTACTGATGCTTTGTCTAATCGTTTGAAAGTTGGTTAACATACCTCCTAACCATCGGTGATTGACATAGAACATACTACAACGCATTGCTTCTTCTAACACCGCTTCCTGTGACTGTCGTTTTGTTCCCACAAAAAGCACTGAACCGCCTTGTGCAGCAACGGTTTGTACGAACTCTACTGCAGTTTCCAACATTCTCAGTGTCTTCTGTAAATCAATAATGTATATACCGTTTCGCTCCGCAAAGATGTATTCTGCCATCTTTGGGTTCCAGCGTCGGGTTTGATGTCCAAAATGAACTCCACATTCAAGGAGCTCTTTCATTGTAACTGGCAAAAATTACCTCCTGGGTTTGTATGAGACTTAATGCTCATTATTGGGTTTGGGCATCCACCTCCTTCACATCTGCAACAGACTCACATTTTGAGAGAACCCGCCGTGCAGATCTGGAGGTGTGTTTCTTTCATAAAGTCATAGTAATTATAACACGTTTCTTAGCTGTATGCAATCTTTTTTGGTATGAAGGTATGGATTCAGGAGACAATCAACTTTGAAGTTTTATGGTTTCAACCTAATTCAAATTAAAAACGTCACATATTTATAAAACACGAGGGTATAATGACATTGAATAGACCTAAAAAAATCTCAGACAGAACACCTTTTGAATTTGGTATGCATCGTTTTCATTTCGGTCAGGAGATCGTGGAGTTAACAGATTCCTCCTCACTGCTTGATGATTCTGATGCGTTGCATATAAAGATGCGTGAGGATGGATATCTGTTTATTCGCGGTTTTCATCCGCGGGAGCATGCGGAGAAAGCTGCACAATGGACACTGCAGGCAATAGGACAACGCCGCGGGTTAAAGGCTGATTCTCTTGTAGAAGATGGCATCATCGGTGAAGCGAATCAGACATTTAGTTTCTTTCGTCAGACTGAGGTGGCTCATGCTAAACCTATTCTTGATGTGGTGGACAGTCCAAGGACGCTGCGGTTCTATGAAGAATTCCTGGGTGGTCCTATCACTACGTTTGACAAACGTTGGCTTCGCTGCATGGCGAAAGGAGGTCATAACCATTTTCATTACGATAGTGTTTACGTTGGACGCGGCACGCAGAATAGATACACAATGTGGAGCGCACTAACGGACATCGGTTTGGAAAACGGCCCTCTTGTTATTTGCCTCGGTTCTCATCGGCATGATCTATTAAAGTCAACCTATGGTGCCACAGATATGGATCGAGACTTAACTGAAGCGGTATTCAGCACAGATCCACGTGAAATGGTTGAGAAATTTGGGTTCACGCTTGCAACAGCACATTTTCAACCGGGTGATGTTATAATCTTTGGGCTATATATGATGCACAGCAGTGCTCCTAATCTGACCGACCGGTATCGTATCAGTATTGATACACGCTATCAACTTTCTTGCGATGAGAAGGATGACCGCTTCTTTTTTCGTGAAGATGGTAGTTGGCTCGGTAATTTTTACAACAAAGGCGCAAGTTATACACCGATGGCGGAACTCCGTCATGAGTGGGGTTTGGAATAGAGTTCTTACTAAGGAGAAACGTATGGTTTACCAGCGATGTAGGTTTTCATTTTTACTCGTTCTTTTAATGTTCTACTGGATTGGAAACAGTGTAGCAGTCAATCTGACCGCAACTGGCACTGTATTTCTGGATTCAAATCGTAATCAGGTGAAGGATGCCAATGAGAAAGGGTTGGCTGGTGTTCGTGTCTCTAATGGTCAAGATGTTGTGCAGACCGATGCTAATGGAAAATACTCCCTTACAGTCAGTGATGACACGATTGTTTTTGTTATTAAACCTCGTGGGTTTATCACACCTGTTGATAAGAACCAACTTCCAAAATTCTATTACATTCACAAACCACAAGGTTCACCAGACGCATTAAAATATAAAGGGGTCACACCTACCGGTCCGTTGCCTGAGACTATTGATTTTCCACTTATTGAGCAGGACGAATCTGATACCTTCAAGGTACTCGTCTTCGGTGACACTCAACCCAGTAATATGCGGGAGATTGCGTGGTTAGCACACGATGTGATTGAAGAGGTAATTGGAACTGATGCAGTTTTCGGTCTCAGTCTGGGTGATCTGGTTGGGGACAATTTGAACTTATTCCATCCGCTTAATGAAGTAATTGCTACTGTCGGTGTCCCGTGGTATAACGTCTATGGCAATCATGATATGAACCGTCTCGCTCCTGATGACCGCTACGCAGATGAAACATTTGAACGTGTTTATGGACCCACATGCTATTCCTTTGATTGGGGACCTGTTCATTTCATTAATATTGACAATGTGATTTTTCAACCTGAAAAAGAGGATAATCCCCCGTACATCTGTGAGTTGGGAGACAGGCAGTTGACTTTTATTCGAAATGATCTGGCTTTTGTTCCGAAAGAGCAGCTCGTCGTTATATCCATGCACATTCCATTGACTGAGATGCGTGATGTGAAAAAATTGATGGATCTACTTGATGATCGACCTAACACATTAACACTATCTGCACATACACACTTACAAAGGGATGACTTCCTTGGAACGGATCACGGGTGGCATGGTGATGAACCACATCATCACCATAACCATGCAACCACTTCTGGAAGTTGGTGGCAAGGAACGCTTGATGAGATCGGTATTCCACACACAACGATGCGGGATGGTGCCCCGAACGGATATGGAATCTTCACATTTAGTGGGAATCAATATTCAATTCGGTTTAAAGCTGCCCGTCGTCCCGCGGATTATCAGATGAATATTTGGGCACCATGGGAAGTGCCACAAACAGAAACTGCCAAAACTGATGTTCTCGTTAATATCTTTGGCGGAACAAAACGGTCAAAGGTTGAAATGCGTCTTGGGACAGATGGGAAATGGCAAAGCATGACTTATATGCCGCAGAAAGACCCGTACTTTCAAGCTCTTAAAAAGCGAGACGAAACTTACCATATTGAGCAGAAAATACATGCTGCAATACGCGATTCAATGCAGTTGCTGTTGAAGGAAGAAACCGAACTACCCGATAGGGGGAAACGACTACTTTACGGTGTCCCGAAATCAACACATATCTGGCAAGCTAAACTTCCAGAGGACACTCGTAAAGGAACACATGTTATATATGTTAGGACAACTGATATGTATGGTCAAACTTTCACAGGACGCAGAATCATTAGAGTCCGCTGATTGATAGTATAGTAAAGCTAATAATTGATAAGACATTTTACCCCATACAACGATGACGAAGACCACCCTGTAGGGGCGAGGTCCCTCGCCCGTTGTGGCGTGTTTCATTAATTCTATAGTTCACTATAATTACATTAAAACTTCGCGTCGGCTTGGTGAGTCAATGAACAATGCATCACCACCATCAATAGTCAATTCCAAACCTGTAACCCACGCAGCCTCATCTGAACAGAGCCATAACGCGGCATAGGCTACGTCAATGGGATTACCTAATCTCTCTAACTGTGGTGCAACGGGTGCAATCTCTCCATCTGGTAGTGGATCCCAGATTATCCCTGGACATAATGCATGGACGCGGATGTTCTTTTCATACAGTTCTTTGGCAAGGTTTTTGGCAGTAGCGACCATACCCGCTTTTGCTGCAGCATAAGCAGCGTTTGCATCTTGCCGTACTCGTGCCCCTGCTGAAATGGTGATGATGCATCCACCCCCACGTTCTTGTAAAATTGGAACAAGTTTCCGAACAGGATTGAAGAGTGTTCTCAGGTTGTTTTCTAACGCACCGTCCCAAAATTCAGGATCCATTGCAGTAATATCATGCTCAGTTGAGAAAAACCCTCCTGCAGCGTGTATGAAGCAATCGATTCCACCAAATTCGGAGATTGTAACATCTATCAAGGAATCTACTTGTGATGTATCAGTCAAATCTGTCTGATGTGTTAGTACATCTCCACCGTCTGCGCGTATACGTTGTGCTGTTTCATGCATCTTTTCGTTTGTCCGTGCTGCGAGAGCTACTTTCGCACCTTCTTGAGCAAAAAGCAGTGCGGATGCGCGACTCATATTTGAGCCAGCTCCACCTATCAATACAACTTTATCTCTTAATCGCATCTATGAATCCCTCATCACTTAATCTTTAGAACTATTGCAGCCTAAGTTGCTACCTATGTAGCAAAAACTTTTAGTTTGTGTCATATATTACTTTACTTTATGAAATATATCAACTCTTTTCTAAATTCTCAATTCCTTTATGATTTTAAATCTGGCTTTAAATAAACTACTTTGCACATCAAAAACCCGAACTCTCATGACAATATTCTATCGCACCCTGCATAAGTTTCAATGCCCTATGTATCTGCGTTAATTCCTCAAACCCGTAAGATATACGCAGTTGTCGTCTTCCTATCTCAACCATATCACCATTCGGATGCACGCAGTGTTCACCGGGAATGTAAATTACTTTTGGATGGGGATTGTCAACAGGTCCATCTATAGCTTCCTGTCCGGTTGTTCGGGTGAGAAATTTGAAAAAGTCAGATTTCGAATCCGTTTCAGTATTCGCAAGTGTTAGATAATAATAGAATCCTGCGCTTCCACCGCTGCACTCCTGTACACTATTACCCATCAGTTCTTCTATCCACGTTTTGACCTGTTGTGCTTTCTGTCTATACCCATCATTTACCTTCTTAATCTGTGTTCCAATACTGTTATCCAGCAGATAACTGGCAATTTCCTGATTAATAAGTGGGGCACTGAAACCTATATCGCTTGTACGTTGGATAATGCTGTTGAGGAATGCACCTTTGGGACCGATGAGGTATCCGATACGTAAGCCTGGGGCAAGTATTTTTGACAGAGTACCGATCTCATATACAATACCAAGTTCATCGTAGTTGAATGCGGATTCCATCGGTTCAACACTGTTATCATGAATAAGTTCACTGTATGCATTGTCAAAGACTATGGGTATTTTGCAACCTAATTTGTAGGAGAGTTCGGTAACAATCTCAACAAGTTCTCGCTTTCTATGATTGGAAAGTATGGTGCAACTTGGATTATTTACAGTCACAACATAGAAAAATCGAATTTTCTCTTTTCCACTTCCTAATGTCTTCAATCTTGCCTTCAATAAATCTGTTTGGAGACCTTGACTGTCTTCAGGTATTGCGTCAATAGAGAAGCCTTTCCTATGCAGATCATTACAGTAGATGTAATACATTGGATCGGCAGTGTAAACAATTCCGGTAGGAAGTAAATGTGTGATACTCTCCAACAGACTAGTTGCTCCGTTGGCACCGATAACAACATCCCGTGTATTGAAGACATCTTCTGTAATATTGCCAATTTTATTATCTAGATGGTATCTTCTGATAGATTTGATCAGATTTTGTGAGCCTTGTGCACCACCATAATTAAGGGAAGCGCGATATTTCTGCGGGTTCGTGATGACGGCTTCACAGGCATTCTGTATTTGTTGGTGCGGGATCGTGTTTTCATTGACGTAACCCACTCCCAGGTTGATATCCAACGCATCCCGAAAACCGACAGCGAAATCTGTCATCATCCGGTTAACTGCTGAGGGAACACTTGAAGCGTTACCGTAGTCAGAAAGCAGGACATCTCTAATTTCATCTGTTTTCATAGGCTATTTTAACAGCAAGTCCGAGAGAGCCGAATCAATAGTTGTAAACTGAAATTCATAACCGCTTGCTACTGTTTTTTCAGGAAGGACTTTCTGACTTAATAAAACAAAATCTGCAAACTCACCCATCATTAACTTCAGTCCGAAGTAGGGTGCTGGGAGAATAGTTGGCTTACCAAGAACTGAACCGAGTGCTTTTGTGAACTCAATGTTCCTGACAGGGACAGGTGCTGTAGCATTCAATGCACCATTGATACTATCATTTTCCAATGCATGTAATATGATCCCAACCACATCGTCTACATGAATCCACGACATCCACTGTTGTCCACTTCCGAGTTTTCCCCCGATCCCTATTTTGAATGGTGTTAGAACTTGTTGCAGCATGCCACCACCTAAACCAAGGACAAGTCCGATTCGAACAGTTACAACCCGTATTCCAAGTTCACTTGCCTTGTATGCTTCAGTTTCCCATTCTTTACAAACCTCAGCGAGGTAATCTGTGCCCGGCGGTGTTTCCTCAGTAAAGCTATTGTCTCCGCTGTCTCCATATAAACCTATCGCTGATGCACATATCAATACATCGGGTTTGGATTCAGCATTAGCACAGGATTCAACAAGATTTCGGGTAGATAGAACACGACTGTCCCGTATTCTCTGTTTTTTCTCAGTATTCCACCTGCCAGCGATTGTTTCTCCTGCGAGATGAATTACGGCTTCTGTTTCCGATATAGCTTCGGTGGGGAGTTGTTCTGATTCTGGATTCCAACCGTATATTTCTCCTACGGCTTCTAATTTAGTTTTTGCTTTTTCAGGATTACGAGACACTACATTTACATCATAATCTTTATTGTGGAGGGTATCACAAACTTTTCTTCCAATGAAACCAGTTCCCCCTGTGACAAGTATTTTTTTCATTTTTTTCTCCGTTTTGAAAGTTCAGTGATAGTGCTTTCCAGTTGTTGATAATCATCTATGACAGCATCACTAAGCGTGTCGTTGCTTTCTGACCTATTAATGCCCGCGAACCGTATGGCTTTCATCCCAGCATTTTTTGCTCCTACAATGTCGGTTCTAACGATGTCTCCGATGTGCACTGCTTCTGCAGGTTTTGCGTTTAATGCCTTCAAAGTAGAGTGAAATTGTATAACTTCCGGTTTTGTATGTGCTGTTTCATCAGAGAAAGTAAAGACAGAAAAGTACTGCAGAATATCGTCACGTTCCATGAGTTGTCGTGCGTAACGTCCTGGTGTCAATGCGGAATCTGAAATAATTCCCATTGAATATTCTCTGCTAAGGTTTGCTAATACAGGTTTTATATGTTGAATGAGAATAGGTGGAGATGCCAAGAAAGCACTCCCCAGACACTCAATAATAGCTGCGATTTCTGTTTCATCAAGCGTAATTTCAAGCGTTTCAGCAAAGGTCATCATACATGTTTCTACAGAAATACCTTTATGTTGGTGCCATTGAGACATCACAACATTATATGCATCATCCATGCCTGTTTCTACCTGACTTATTTCACAAGAGTGTCCTTGACTGTTTAGATAATCGTGACATTTCTTTACACGTATTACCTGTCGTCTTTTCCAATTTTCAAGTGAATCTGCATAAAGCGTTTGCCAAAAATCAAATGTAATTGCTTTGAGCATTAATTCTCCTGTTGTTACGTTTTTTTACTATCTAATTCATCCTTCATTGTATCTTGCATACTGTAATATGTCAAGGCACTAATAGAGAAGTGAACAATAACTTACTTGAAATAACGCATCATTTAAGATATAATATTACTATACCGATATGTTTGAGGCGTATAAATTTGCTTAGAGGTCGTTATGTTGAGGTGGTATCGTAACATTACTTCTACTTACCCGACCGGTCGGTTAATGTTCATCTATTTCAGTGTTGGCGTAGTCATACTGATTATTGTATTTACGTATTATACGCGTCAAATTTCGGATTTAAATGCTGAAATAGAGTCACAGATAGAAATTTTTGTGAATCTTGCAATTGAATTACCGAGTATTGAAGATCGGGAATTGCAGGCACGTTTACTTTTAGTCATGCGGCAGGAACTTTATGCTGAAAATAGGGTGCGTCGGTTTTCTTTTATTATAACCGACGCTGATGGGAATGTTGAGATTTCTCAAGGTGTTGATACAAAGTTAGATGAAAAAGTCAACGAAGATGGTACTATTTCGTTAACAGATACAGAGCATGCGCTGCTTCTTTCCTCTTTGGAACGGATGAGAAGTAAGAATGAACCGAGAAAAATACCGTTCCTTCAAGAAGATAGAAAAATTGCGGGATATTTCTACTATGGGGATGTGGCACCGAGTGAGATGGCACAGCTCCCATTCGCAATAACGGATATTGATAAGATGCCCCAGAAATGGCAGATGTGGAACGATGTGCTCACTGCCGAAAAGGCGACGCTTGAGGAGAAAGAACGCGCACAAACATTCGTTCAAAATACACCTTCTTTCGCAGCAATTCAGACTATACCCGAATGGCAAGAAGGTTATTTCTACTACGAAATTAGATCGTTTTACGGTTTATTGGTAACACCTATTGTATTGGCAGTTGTTTTCTTGCTTTTTGGTTTTGGTTCCCTGATGATCTATATGCGGATAAAATCTTATGAACATGCAGCAATATGGGGAGGATTAGCCAAAGAGACCGCACATCAACTTGGCACACCTATCTCGGCTCTGTTAGCATGGACAGAACTATTAGATGAACACAGTGAGGAAACAGGTGACAGAGTTCTTGCGGAACTATCTGCAAACATGCAGAACGACCTTGAACGACTGCAGAAAACAACAACAAGATTCGGCTTGATCGGCACTGAACCAACTATGACTGATGTGAACCTGGCAGAGGTGCTCGCCGAAGTTCTAACGTACTTTGAAAAGCGATTACCTCAGATTAGTCGGGATATTGAGATCGGTATTAAACCTTATAATGTGCCTGTCATTACGGGTAATGCACAATTGCTACAGTGGGTCTTTGAAAACTTAATTCGGAACTCATTGGATGCAATGCAAAAAGAGGTCGGACATATTGAAATAGAACCTGAATATGACAGCCGACATAAGCAAGTGATCATACGTTATTCGGATAACGGAAGTGGTATTGCAGCAGAAAATCAACGGACAATATTTGAACCAGGTATGACAACAAAAACGCACGGTTGGGGACTTGGGTTGACTATCGTAAGGCGTATTATTAGAGACTATCATCACGGTAATATAAGGTTAGTAGAAAGTAGTTCTGATGGAACTACATTTGAAATTCGTCTGCCTTGTAATGTATCTTAGCGTGTATTAAGGAAAGAAAATGCAACAGAAATCACACCAAATACTATGGATAGACGATGAAATAGAGGCATTGCTACCGCATAGACGTTTTCTTGAAACACGCGGATATGTCGTCACCGCTGCTACGAATGGAGAAGATGGGATTGAATTGCTGAAGCAGCAAAAAACTGGTTACGATGCAATCTTACTTGACCAAGTGATGCCCGGGAAAGACGGCATGGCGACATTGGATGTTATCCGGACAATTAACACACAGATTCCTGTAATCCTTGTAACACAGTCCAGTGATGATAAATTTGTTGACGTCGCCCTCGGTAAACAGGTGACAGATTTTTTGGTGAAACCGATTGGGGTTGCTCAGATTGCTTCTACACTCAAACGGGTACTCGAACAGCAACACATAGTGGAAACGCAAATACCGGGACGTTATACCAATGATTTTAATATGATTAGCACCCTAAAGGCATCACAACCGGGTTGGCAAGATTGGATTGATATCTACGTCAAATTACTCAAATGGGATCTACAATCTGATCGGTTAGCCGAACAGGGATTACAAGAGACACACTTGGAGCAGAAAAAAGAGTGCAACACCGAATTCTCTGATTTTGTGGCATTGAATTATCCAGAATGGGTTAACGGTGGTGTGGATAGACCCCCGTTATCTGTGGATGTTTTGGACCGTCATGTGTTGCCATTACTTAAAGAGAATGTTCCGATCTATTTTATAGTCGTAGATTGTTTTCGTCTTGACCATTGGATGGCGATAGAATCGCTATTGTATCCATATTTTTCCATTGATTTAGACTATAGTTTTTCTATTCTTCCGAGCGCAACAATGTATTCTCGGAATGGTCTATTTAGCGGGTTATTTCCTGCCGATTTAGCAAGGAATTACCCAGAATACTGGCAGGAGAAATCGGACAATGGTACAAGTACAAACCAGTATGAACGACAATTACTTGAGGCGTATTTAAAGAGAAACGGCATCAGTATTAAACCTGGTGTTAAGTATTTTAAGATTTTTGATTTACGCGGTGGCAGTGAATATAAAAAACGGGTTGCTGCAGCAGCACAAGTCAGTTTATCTGCATTGGTTGTGAATTTTATAGATATCTTAACGCATCAACGTTCACAATCAGAAGTACTGCAACAACTGGCCCCTGACGAACCTGCATTTCGTGCTTTGGCGCGCTCTTGGTTCGCACATTCATCCCTTTACGATATTTTACGGATAATAGCTGATCAAGGGGTACATGTTGTGCTTACGACAGATCACGGTTCAGAGTTCTGCAATCGTGCAACTCGCGCGTATGGCAATCGCGATACAAGCACAAGCCTCCGCTTTAAAATCGGGAATAATTTAGGATGTGATGAGAACCAAGCCGTGTATATTTCAAAGCCAGAGGAATATCGGCTACCAGCCGAAAACGCGAGCAAGGATTATATTCTCGCAAAAGACGATTATTATTTCGTCTATCCAAACGAATTTTATAAATATAAACGGCAGTTTCAGGGAGGGTTCCAACATGGGGGTATCTCAATGGGAGAACTGATAACCCCTGTGGTTACGTTGACACCACGGAAAGAGTAGGTGTGAATTGCAAACAATCATAACACGGAGAGAGATTATGATCTTTTATTTGAAAGTTTATCATCAGAACCTTGAGAATCCTATGTACAGTAAATCTATCGCTGTATTGCAATTGCGACTAATGAACTCTTCTTTCTCAGTGCTGCCGCTTATTCATCAAAACGAATTGAATAACCGAGATGTTTTTCTTAGGAAAAGCATGATAGGAGGTAAAACTGATAATGGAAAAGGAGATACTGATTTCTGACGATGAGTATGAAACGCGATGTGCTGTATTGGAGGAAGGCGTATTAAATGAAATTCAGATTGAACGAAAAGCGGTAAAACCTGTCTTAGGAAATCTATATAAGGGACGTGTTGAAAATGTATTACCGGGAATGCAGGTCGCTTTTGTTGATATAGGTTTAGAACGACATGCTTTCCTACACATATCTGATTTGAAATATAACAACTCAATTAACGGTAGTGGGGAGGATGGATTGCCAACATTAGACCTGCAGGCAACACCGCCAAACAAGTCGCGGGGTGGCATAGGTTTTCCTTACCTAATTACTGACCTTATTTCAAAGAGAGAAGAAATACTCGTTCAAGTTTGTAAAGAACCTATAGGTAGTAAAGGAGCACGTGTTACGAGTAATATCACACTGCCAGGACGTTATGTTGTCTATCTGCCGAATTCATCTACTATTGGCGTTTCACGCCGGTTAGAGTCGGAAAGTGAACGTGATCGATTGCGGGACTTAGCACAGAACTTGAAGGCAGATGTTGATGGCGGCTTTATTATTCGAACCGCTGCTGAAGGACTAAGTGAAGAGGAATTTGGCGCAGAAATCCGAGCACTGATCAATCAGTGGAAACAGGTAGGGGAACGGGCAAAACGTAAATCTGCACCGAGTCTAATTCTCAAAGATGTAAGTTTCGCGAATCGTATTGTTCGGGACATGCTTACAAAGGACGTTAAACAACTTCTGATCGACTCACAATCTGGATATAAGGAAACAGTTGATTATGTCACCTCAATAATGCCGAATATGCTGGATCGGATTTCTCTGTACAAAAACGACACTGCACTTTTTGAAGCGTACGGCGTTGAGGAGGAACTACAGAAAGCACTTAGTGAGAAAATCTGGCTTAAGTGTGGTGGACATATAATCATTCAACAAACGGAAGCGATGGTGTCTATTGATGTAAATACTGGACGTTTCGTTGGACAATCTGATCCAGATAATACGATTCTAAGTGCAAATCTTGAAGCGGTTGATGAAGTCGTGCGTCAAATTCAGTTACGCGACTTGGGAGGGATTATCGTTGTTGACTTTATTGACATGGAGGCACATGCACATCGGAAGCAGGTGTTTAAAATCTTACGAGAAGCACTGCGAAAGGATAAAGCGCGGACAAACATCCTCCATTTTTCTGATTTAGGTTTGGTTGAAATGACGCGTCAACGCACCCGTCCGAGTCTATCTACTTTGCTCACAGAACAGTGTCCTTACTGTGAAGGTCATGGTACAATTCTCTCTATTGAAACTGTCGCGATAAGGTTATTCCGTGCGATTAAGACCGCCTATCGCCAGACGCAGCAATCTAAACTGCGTATTCTCGCGAATGATCACATCATCTCACATATCAACGCGCAGATGTATACGAAATTGCGGGAACTTAAGCGGAATCTAAAACTGGAATTGACCCTTGAACCTGACGCTGACCTGCACCTTGAGGATTATCGCATCTTCGTCGCTAACGGTGAGGAACTATATTTGGATTAGTAAACGTGAGGTGGTGCTGGAGGAACTTATGCAAGAATCTAAATTTTACCAACTCCAACGAGAGAGGTTTTTCAGAGAAAACACAATTGATAATACTTTAGCATTGCTTCAAGATCGCTTTCATCCTGAAGCTGTGAGTGCTGTTAAACCTCTCCTTCACAGCATTGAAGACGTGCCAAGACTCAAGCAGTTACTCCTTGCTGCCTCAAAAGTTCCGAACATAGAAACCTTTTCACAATTGCTCTGTGAATAGCAACATTACGGTATAAGGATACGAGGAACTTATGCGAGAATCTAATTTACCAACTCATACGCGAGAGAATTGTCAGAGAAACTACCATCAAGCACATCTCAACAGTGCTTAAAGCAAAATTCTCAGTAGGTATTGTGAATGCATTAACACCTATAATTCAGAACATTAGCGATTTGCAACGACTGGAAGAACTGCACACCGCCGCAGCAAAGGTGCAAAACATTGAAGACTTCACGCAACTGCTAAACAGATAAACCGAAACACCTGAAAGAAAAATCTTGACGATTTTACCATTGATTTGAAAGGAAATTTTAAAATGGAACTGACTGTCAAATTGACAACTGAATAAGTTATTGATTTTATCCGACAAATGCCTGGAGAAGAAAGGCTGGCAGCCATTCTTGCACTTGCAGAGGAGTCTTGGCCTGGACGTGCTGAACAGATGAAGTCCCTTGAATCAAATGTTCGAGAACTTTGTGCTGAACGAGGGTTAGATTGGAATACAATGACAGATGAAGAACGTCAAGATTTCATCAATGATGTTGTCCACGAGGACCGTCAATGCGTCCAATAGTTGTTTACGA
>VXOP01000273.1 GCA_009839975.1 Candidatus Poribacteria bacterium | reverse complement strand
TATATCATAAAATACCCTGAAAAATCAAGAAAAAACACCACTGTTAATCAACCTACCCCGAACACCTTCAATTTCAGCTAATAGAGGTTTGGCATAAGTAAATGCCTCTGCAGCAACGGTGACAATCTTTGTGTCACCCTGAAATTCAATCTCAATGTCATCTTGGATGTGTCTATCACTGAGTTTCCATAGTGATATTGGTACTCGAGGATCCTCATCCTGAATCTTATTCTTTTCTTGCGGTATAGATTCAAACGTCTGTAATAGTTTGTAAGCGTGTGCAGCACTCCATTCAGTACCGAGATAAACAGAATACCGATTCATCAACCATAGTGATGCGCTGTGAGATGCAATTTCTATCTGTTCATCAAGTATCGTTACTTCTACAGGTTCAACTACGGTAGCACTCTCTTGTCCTTCGGGTGTTTCGTCAATTTCCCAATGGTACTCATAAGCGTTACCCTGGGAAACGATACCACAAAAAATAATAATTGATAAAAATGCAAAAAGAATTGACTCGTACAAACTTACTTTCATATAAACTCCCTCTTTCATAGTATTATCTTCCATTGTTAAAGCTTACACCATTTCTAATTGAGAATACTTATCCATTGTGTCACAATCTGCCAGATTGTGCCCTCCTCCGTTTCATTGCGGGTGTGTAAAGATTTTGGCATTAACCGACATATTCATTGTAGGAGCGATCTCCGATTCCCGACAGGTCGCGATTCGGAGATCGCTCCTACAGGTTTTCTGTGCATTTTTTGCCAAATGCTTTACACACCCTTTCATTGCTAAAAGTCGGTAATGAAGAAAAATCTAATAGAAATGGATTTACTTCAGTATTAACATCTTACGCGTTGCAGTAAAATCACCTGCGGATAAAGTGTAAAAATAGATTCCACCCGCTACAGACTCACCTACCTTATTCTTACCATCCCAATACGCTGCACGTCTCCGACTTTGATAAATACCTGCAGACTGATGTCCTAATGCCAGTGTCCGAACAACCGAACCGTTTGCACCATAGATCGTTAACGTAACCTCCGCTGGCTTTGAGAGATGATAAGGTATCCACGTTTCAGGATTGAAAGGATTCGGATAATTCGCAAGCAATACAGTCCGTTTCGGGATTAAGTCAGCAGAGGTGAGACGAAACTCCGTGAACGCACGGTGAACATCCACGGCACTGATTTTGTGTTGGAACGTGCGAATCAGAGCATCGGTTGTGTCACGTACTTCAATCCTCAATGTATCCCCAGTTGAGACAACTGCTGCACGGTTCATGTCTACCCAAGCAGCATGATAATTGTTACGCTCAACCGCCTCTGCTACTCTGGTGTGTCCGTTATAGACAACGAGTTTCACGCCACTGATACCTTCAAGGTGAGCGCGAAGAACAAATGCCCACGTCTTAGGAATTGATGGCTGCTGCGGAGCCGCTACCGCTGAGGTCGTGTCTTGCCAAGCACGACCACTGAAACGGACAGTTTCCGGTTTAGAGACGTTGATAATGTATCCCATTCCACCCTCAATTGAAAATCCGTCACCAGTAGAATTCGCTGTCCATCCGATAAACTTTTGCGAAGCAGCATCCAATTCAATGATCATTGTCGCACCCGTTTTTTCCATGAAAGAACGCGCTGTGTAAGGTGTGTTCGGCATCAGCGGTAGACTGATCATATTCAAACCCGTGTTGAGTGATATATCATAAGTATCCTCACGTGTCCCAGGCATTATTAGACTGTCGGCACGAAGCGCGAGATTCTGAATGCGTTGGTCGTTCTCGGCACTAACATCCGCAATTGCAAATGGTATCTCGGAGAAGTTCGCCGCAAGCGCAAGATACTCTGCAAGCGCGTCCTGCTCAGTACCAGGAGCAGTAAAAGTCGCTTGTCCTCCAGATTCTTCCTCTGTCATCACTTCAGCAAGGTCAACACGATTCGTATTCGGGAAATGGGCATAAGGATAGTCGTCTCCGCCATCAACAAGGAAAGTGATCGTGACGATACGAAAAGTGCGATCTGCGTCTCCCACGATTTCACCATTCTGAGCAATTGTGTCCATCGGATTTCCAGCTGCGTCGGTGATGACAAGCGACTGAACCCTTGAACCCGCTGGCAATGAAGGATCAAAACTGAATGCCATACCTGCAATCTGCGGGAAACGCCCGGGGATCGAACCAGCATCAGAGGCAGAGACCGCATGTTCAATGACTTCCAGCAGTTCCGATGCGCTTAAGGTCAAAAGTGTTAATCCGTTGTTGAATCGGAGCGTATTCTCAATGTCAATCTGTGAAATCTGACCCATCGCTTTACCCACCAAGGCGTTTGCAGGCGGTGGAAGCAATTCTCCATAGACGGACACGCCAATTGAGGCGCGAATACCCCCACCATTCTTCAAAGACACAATTACGGTCGGGTCAACCCGTTTCCCCGCGGCAAGATTTGCCTCAGCAGTCAGGTTACCGATGTTGGTTTCCTCCGTGCGGACAGCACCGCGGTTCCCGTTCAGATAAACACGTGTTTGTCCAAAAATATTGCCATCCTTTATCGTCACAACATTCCGTACCGCCTCCGTAATTTCGACCACACGTGCTGCGGGAGCCGCATTACCAGTGTCTACCACACCTTGTGCATCCGTGACAAAGGCACCACTAACGGTAACGTCAATTGATTCAGGAATTAAAACACCTGCTGCGTCAAAATCGACGACCAACCGTCCAACGTATCTATAATTACCATCTGTGCCAACAATTGCGATTGGTTCATGTGTTGCCGATTGCGTCAAGATCGGATAGGGACGGTCTGCCGTATCCCCAGGATGGAGACGATCTGTTTCATCGGCGAGGAGCGTGTTTGATCCCCCCGATATGATAATGTCAACATCCTTGATGTGTGTTGCGATTTCTTCATCAAGGCTAATCTGTTGAAGGTGTCCAGTAAGAATAATCTTATTGATACCCGCCGCCGTTAGGGCATCAACGGATTCTTGAACGATAGCTGCCAAAGCCACCATATCGTTAGGGTCTGCCGGCGCAATTCCGACATTCCCAGGCACAGAAAGACTACCGAGCCGTGGTGTCGTCATACCGACTACGCCGACTTTTACACCAGAAGACGTAGTGATAACGACACTCTTAGTAATACTATTCGGAATTGTACTTGCTTCCTGACCTGGATCAACAACAAAGGAAGCGAGATTGCTATCAGAACTAAAATCTAAGTTTGCACTCAGGAATGGAAATGCTGTTCCGACGTAATCTCTATCTGCTGCGATCAAACTCGCAAGTGTGCCGGTGCCTGCGTCAAATTCATGGTTTCCCAGTGCGCCTGCCATGAAACCCATCGCATTCAGCATCAGAATATCTGCGCGTCCTGAACCTTCTCTACCTAATACTTCACGAAGACTCTGGTTATTGGCAGCTGCAAAAAACGGACCAGGAATATAACTATCACCAGCACCGATGACCACTGTATCTTTCACTTCGGCTTTGAGAGCATTCAGTACAGATGAGAAGCGAGGCGCGTTTTCAAGTGCCTCAATACCACCCTCCATGTCTGCCGCGTGGAGAAGTTGAAGTGTCGTTTTAGATAAGGGAGACTCTTCGCTTTGGGAAAAGGCTGGCATGAGAATACCCAACATTAAAATCAAAAACACTATTCTTGTAATGTTGCCCTTCAGTCCTATAACATTTGGAACCAAAAGTTCCTTATTCTGCATTAGCAAATACTCCTTATCAGACAATGCCTTTAACAAAATGATTGAATAAATGCCGCTGTTCTCATTACGTTATGCTCTATTATCTTGGTGCTCTCATGATAATATCATACCACAAGACAGGTAGGTATGTCATTTCATTTTCCAACATCCATCCGTTTTAATTTGGAATTCTAACGGATATATGGTATCATTTAATTTAGAAATTTATTTATCATTTTTTGAGTTACTATAGGAGGTTATGAATGGCAGAAATAGGAAATGCTGCTCCTGATTTCAGTTTATCAGGATCAACAGATCAGGAAGATACAAATGATGTTTCATTGTCGGAT
>VXOP01000077.1 GCA_009839975.1 Candidatus Poribacteria bacterium | reverse complement strand
ATGTTTATATTAGACAGCAGGTAAGACAATATAAGCACGTTTATGATATTTAATTATTTATGAGGTATGTAAATGAAACACTTCTTACTCTATCCGAAAATTCTGACTAAATCTGCCTGGTTCGTTTTCTTCGTCACTGCTATATTTATGATGACAACAGTTTGTTATGCAAATGATCTCGTCCTACATCTCACGTTTGATGAATTAAGGGGAGATGTCGCTGAAGATATTTCTAAGTTTGGGAATGATGCAACATTTCAGGGAGATGTTGAACTTATCACTGGAAAGTTTGGAAAAGCATTGGAATTTGATGGTGCATCATGGGGCGAAATTCCTGATAATGATAGTTTAGATATGGTTGATGGTATAACTATCCATTTCTGGACAAATATACGTCCAGGGGCTGATGTGCAAACCGGTGTTGAAAAAGGCACCACATGGAAAGCAGGACTCTATACCCTGGCTGCATATTACAGAGGTGGTTCGCTCCTACAGTTCTTCGATTTACCGGACAACTGTCGCGAACAAAATATTGGGGCCAGTATACAGGATGAAAAATGGCACCACCTTGCAGGCACATGGGATGGCACTACAATTAAGTTATTCATTGATGGTGAACTTAATAGAGAACTGGATTGCAAAGGTACGCTTACCGGAAACAGTGAACCGTTGTTTATCGGTGCTCGCGGTGGAAACCAACGTTTCATCAACGGTGCTCTTGATGAAATTAAAATGTACAATTATCCACTTACCGTAGACGAACTCCGAGCGGACATGGAAAACCCGCAGGCAGCGAGCGTTCTCCCGCAAGATAAATTAACGACGACATGGGCATCTATAAAACAAGGAAACTAACACATAAGGAAAATTGATGAAAAAATTTGCGTATCTATTATCCACAATAATAGTTCTACAAACAGTAACAGGTTGTGCAATCTTGCCTTTTGGTAAAGGGTCTAAAGAACAGGTCGCAGTCGTAAAAACTGAAAAAGGCACTATTGTAATAGAATTCTATTCCGATTCTGCACCTATTGCAGTAGAAAACTTCCATAAATTGATTGGCATGAAGTTCTACGATGGATTAATATTCCATCGTATAGAAAATAATCCTGGATTGAATATTGTTCAAGGTGGCTGTCCGAATGGTGATGGATACGGCGGACCCGGTTGGACAATAATCGATGAATACACCAACCCAGAACAGCGGAAACACATAAGAGGGACAGTGGCGATGGCACGATCAAGTTTACCAAACTCATCTGGCAGTCAATTTTACATCTGTCTAAAACCGCAACCTCATCTTGATGGACAATACACCACATTCGGCGGCGTAATACAAGGCATGGAGATCGTGGATATGTTGGTAGTAGGCGATGTCATAACTTCCATACAATTGGAGGCAAAGTCGAAATATGTTAAGGCTACGAAAAACTAACCAGTTCAGACGTGCACTATTGATATTAACCGCTCTGTTTGTAGTTTTCTTGTCCAGTTGCGCACAACAAGACAAAAAGACCACGGAATCCGACACGCAGACCGACACTTCCGATACACAAACAGAAACCGAAACAGTTGTTGAACAGACTGAGGAACCTGAGAAGAAAGAACCCGAACCACAGATCGATCCTGCGAAAGCAATTGCTGTCATTGAAACCGCTAAAGGCAATATTGAATTTGAGTTTTATGCTACTGATGCACCAAACACTTCAAAACACTTCATCAAAAATGCAAGTAAGGGATTCTACAGAAACGAACCCTTTCATCGTGTTGAAGACCTAATCATCCAAGCAGGATCAACCTTCGCAAATGAGACACTGCCAATTGAGAAGAGCGATAAACCGCTTGAGAAAGGCGTTGTCCTAATGGCAAAGGAAGAGGGAGCAAACGTCTCCGACGGTGATGAATTCTTTATCTGTAAAGATGCTATTGCCCTGGATGATGACTATACCACCCTCGGAAAAGTCATCAAGGGTTTGGATGTATTAGACAAGATTGTACAAGATGACAAAATAGTGAATATCACAATCCGTGAACGGAGCGAAGAGGAATAAATATGGCGGTTAAAGCAAACGTCTAAACCGCCTGTCTCAATGATTGAAAGGATATTTGAATGGCGTTAACAGTTATCCGGACTGCACGTCCGAGTCCAGTGTGGCAAGAGAGTTATGTCCGTGTAAAAAAAGGACAACGAATTGTAATTGATGCTGATGGAGCCTGGTCCCCTGACCTTAAGAATAGAACAGGATGGTGTGGGGCTGATGGTGTCGCCAAAACTCCAGCGGGTGATGGTTACCTCCTTCCCGGTACCAATATCGGTGCACTCATAGCAAGAATCGGTGGATCCGTTTTCGCAGTTGGGTCACGCTACGATAATCCTGCACCTGCAGAAGGTGTCATTTTCCTCGCAATGAATGAAAATCCAAACAATAACAACCAAGCAGGAAGTCTACTCACGCAAATCATCGTAGAATAGATACGGCTAATCAGGAGATGTTAAATGGAAGGAAATACAACACAGGAAGATGTCAAACTCCCACCATTAGATTTCATCACTTTTATTGCTGATCTCATAACCACTGCTCATCTCTACCTACAAGGTTTTCGTGATCCAGAAACTGAAGAAGTAATTGTCAATCTCGGTTTAGCAAAACGCATGATTGATACGATAGAGATGTTAGAAGAAAAAACTAAAGGAAACCTAACAGCACCTGAAGCCAATTATTTAGCCAATTCCCTTTATGAACTCAGAATGAATTATGTCCGTGCTGTCAATAGTCAAAAAGATCAACCAGAACAGGATATGCCTGAACCCGGAGAAGTTAATGCAGACAGCGACTTATCCGATAAGAACGAACCTTCAAGTGAAGAATAGACCTGTAGTCCTTGATCAATCTGTTATATTATAGTAGAATATAGAATTAATTAGACACGCTCTCCTACATCGCAAATTGAAGCAAAAGGATTACTGCAACGGAGGACAATGAATTATCAGAACAAGACTATATATTGCTTTACTAATGCTATCCGGACTGTTAGTGATAGGTACTATTGGTTATTTAACTATCGAAAAAAATTGGACATTATTGCAGGCAATTTGGATGACTGTTATTACCGTAACCGGAGTCGGTTATGACGATGGGGATGTGAGTAATGCAGGAAAGGTTTTTTCTACTTTTCTAATCATTGGTGGTTTCGGCATGTATATTTACTGCATTACCATCGCAACTACATTCCTTGTTGAAGGAGAACTAGCAAGTTTTTTCAAACATAGAAGAATGATGAATGCTGTTGAAAAATTATCTAATCATTATATTGTATGTGGACTCGGAGATACAGGTGTGCATGTCCTTGATGAAATGCTTAAGTTTGAAGCAAGTTTCGTCGGGATAGAGTTGGACGAGGAACGTTTGGACTATCTCGCTGAAACACGGGAGTTTCTTTACATACACGGAGACGCAACAGACGATGATGTGCTCATACGGTCTGGTGTTGAAAGAGCAAAAGGTCTTGTCGCTTGCCTCAGTCGTGACCAAGATAACCTTTTCGTCGTCATATCCGCAAAAAACTTGAACCCGACGTTACGGATAGCTTCAAAAGCTGTAGAACACAACTCGCCAGACAAACTTATTACTGCCGGGGCAGATGAAGTCGTTTTACCGGACCATATTGGGGGAATACGGCTTGCATCAGGTATCCTTGAACCACATCTCATAGATTTCATCACAAAGATGCAGGAGATCCGCCAGACAACACGGTTTGCTGAATCCATTGTCCAACCTGAATCCAAACTTGACGGTGTTACACTTAGAGATTCGCAAATCCAAGAAGAAACTGGATTAGTCGTTATCGCACTTCGCAGTAAGGATGGAACATATATCTATAATCCTGCTGGTGATTGGAGAATTGAAGCAGGAGACGGTCTGTTCATTATCGCTGAGCCCAGACAACTCCATGCACTTGACAAACTAACTGGAGATCCGCATTAAAACACTACAGATAAAGGAAACAACTACATGCTCGCAACTGTTATCAGCAGTGCAGTACTTGGCATTGACGCATATATCGTAAAAGTAGAGGTAGATGTCGCAGGTGGACTCCCGGCGTTTAACACAGTCGGTTTGCCAGACAGTGCAATCAAAGAGAGTAGAGATCGTGTTACAGCAGCAATAAAAAACTCTGGATTCTATTTTCCATCCAATCGAATTACCGCAAACTTAGCACCCGCAGATATACGAAAAACAGGGTCGGCTTTTGATTTACCTATTGCAATCGGTGTGATGGCTGCAACAAATCAGGTCGATTTTAGCAACCTTGAGAACACTATGATATTAGGGGAACTGGCACTGGATGGTAGCATTCGCAGTATACAAGGCGGCCTCCCTATTGCTCTGGCAGCAAAACACCACGGACTGCAACATCTTGTTTTACCAGCAGAAAACGCAAAAGAAGCTGCAATCGTAGAAGGTCTGAACGTCTATCCCGTTAAAAACCTTACAGATACCGTCCAATTCCTCAATTCTACTAAGGTGATTCAACCTGAATCCCCAACGCTCAAAAACGCATTAGAGCAAGTAGATACAGATAACCTTCTGGATCTGATGGATGTAAAAGGACAGGAACATGTGAAACGCGCGGTTGAAGTCGCTGCAGCTGGCGGACATAATCTCATCATGATCGGTCCACCAGGTTCTGGTAAGACGATGATCGCAAAACGAATTCCTTCTATTCTACCAACCTTATCCATAGATGAATCCTTAGAAACAACAAAAATCCAAAGTATAATCGGAATTCTTCCAAGCGATACGCCTCTGGTAATGACACGTCCCTTCCGATCTCCGCATCACACGATTTCTGACGCTGGATTGATCGGTGGCGGGAATATACCCCGTCCAGGAGAGGTGAGTCTCGCTCATAACGGCGTCCTTTTTCTGGATGAACTACCTGAATTTCGTAGGAACGTGCTTGAAGTCATGCGCCAACCTTTAGAAGATGGCTCTGTAACTATTTCACGTGCCGCAGCATCCCTCACCTATCCTGCAAATTTTATGTTAGTCGCAGCGATGAACCCATGTCCATGCGGTTTCTTCAGCGACCCAAACAGGGACTGTAAATGTTCACACAACCAGATACAAACCTACGTTTCACGTATCTCAGGCCCCCTATTGGATAGAATTGACATCCAAGTTGAAGTACCAGCTGTCAAATACGCAGAACTCTCCGCAGATGTCTCAGGTGAACGATCCAACGTTGTTCGAGAACGAGTGGAAGCAGCACGACAAATACAACATCAACGGTTTAATGGCACTTCAATACACGCAAACGCTAATATGGAGTCCAAACAGATACGTGAATATTGTAGGATTGAAACGCAGGCACAAGAACTCCTACGAGTCGCAATAAATCAATTGGGTCTAAGTGCAAGAGCGTATGACCGAATTTTGAAAGTATCGCGAACCATCGCCGATTTGGATGAAAGTCTGAATATAGAAGGCATGCATGTTTCTGAGGCAATACAGTATCGCAGCTTAGACCGAAGTTTCTGGAAACAATAGAAGCAATTTTTGCAATTATGTATACCGGACATGCAACACATACGTTCAAAGTAATACTGGATATAGGAGCAAGGAGGGAAAATGCAACCTAATTTTATTATTTTTCTGACAGATGATCAAGGCTATGGTGACCTTTCATGTATGGGCGCGACAGATTTCAAAACACCCCATCTGGATAGAATGGCAGCTGAGGGTATCCAATTTTCAGATTGGTATTCCAATTCCCCTGTCTGTTCGCCTTCCCGCGCAGCACTGTTAACAGGACGGTACCCCTGCCATGCTGGTGTACGGTCTATCTTAGCAGGACACCGAACAGCAACAGGATTGCCTCCTTCAGTTCCAACTATTGCGACTGCACTTAAAGAACTCGGTTATTACACTGCCATGTCCGGCAAGTGGCACCTCGGCCTCGCAGAAGGTTCACGACCAGAAGACCACGGATTCGACGATTGGTTCGGATTTATGGCGGGGTGTATCGACTTCTACTCACATATCTTTTATTGGGCATTAGGAAGACCCGATTTCGATCAAACACATGACCTGTGGGAAAACGGAGAGGAGATATACCGAAACGGAGAATACTTTACTGAACTCATTACCGAATACGCCATAAGATATATACGAAAAGCAATTGAACAGGATAAACCGTTTTTCCTCTATGTACCGTATAACGCCCCTCACTATCCAATGCATGCACCCCAAGAATATGTAGACAGGTTCCCGGATCTACCGTGGGATAGGCAAATTATGGCTGCAATGTTGAGTGCTGTTGACGATAGTGTCGGTGAAATATTCGCAGAATTGGAACGGCAAGGTGTCGCTGAAAATACCTTCTCATACTTCCAAAGCGACAACGGCCCTTCTCGTGAAACACGAAATTGGCTGGATGGAACACAAGACCCATACTATGGTGGTAGCGCGGGTAAACTCAAGGGACACAAGTTCAGTTTATATGAAGGGGGTATCCGTTCTCCTGGAATTATGCATTGGCCCAATGAAATTCCACCTGGAAACGTACTAACCCACCCAAATCTATATGGTGCAGCAATGGATGTTTTTCCAACTTTTCTATCGGCAGCTGATGGAGACCTATCCAAATATGATGTGGATGGACTCAGTCAAATACCTGTCGTATGTGACGGACAATTCACCCCACACACAGATATCTTCTGGGAAATGGGAGACCAAACGGCAGTTAGACGAGGTAAGTGGAAATTAGTGCTTAACGGTAGATTGGTAGAGGGAGCACCCCCTGAAGACGATGTGCACCTTGCTGACCTCGAAACTGACATGGGAGAAACGAGGAATCTAAAGGATGAATATCCCGACATTACCGCTGAGTTGACAGAGGCAGCACAGACATGGCGACAAGGTATTGAGGAGTACTGGGAAGCACATAAAGATGAACGTAACGGCACCACAGGCTATGTTAAGAAGTAGGTAAAAGAAACGAGTTATGTAATGAAACCTTTTAAGTTTGCATTTATCACGGATACACATCTATACCCGAATGCACAGCAGAACTATGCAGGTGGGTTACAACAGCAGATAAACAGTCTCGCGTTATATGAAAAATTGATAGAACAACTCAACGACTTTGAGCCGGATTTTGTAATTCATGGCGGTGATATAGTCTCTGGTGGACAGAGTTTTGATATGTCTGCAGAGGAATACGTAGGAGCTCTCAATACAGCGAAAGCTCTCGGTGAACGGATAAATGCTCCTTGCTATTATATTCCCGGTAACCACGACCTTGACCCTGAGACGGGTTCAAAGATTTCGTATCTGGAACGGTTCGGTATAAATGGCAGAGGGTCTACCAGTTTCGCCAAAGAAAATATTCGCTTTATCCTCATTGATGCACAAGAAGTACCAGAAGATTTGACTCATGGATATGTTAGCACGAATCAACTCGCTTGGATTGAACGTGAAATGAAAAAAGCTGCGGATTACGAAGAGGAAATCATCTTCTTTTCACATCAGCTGCCCTTTCCGAACGTAGAATTCCAAGGGGTTGGATCAAGAATTGCAAACTCAGCAGAGATACTTGAAATCGTTGCCCCCTTTGAAAAACAGATTTTAGCATTCTTCTGTGGACATCAACACCTAAATCGTGTCTTCAGAGAACAGGGTCTGTTATGCATTGTAACCTCTGGAATTATCTGTTATCCGATGATGTGGCGGCAGGTTAATGTTTATCCTGATAAGCTTGAAATAAATTCTGTTCCTGTTGACTTACCTGACGTGCTTGCAGAATCAGAATCTGTTAATCCAGATAACAATCTTTATCTTTCTGGACGTCCGCGAGATCAGGAATTTTCTATCCCCCGTTCCTATAGTGCACTGGGGTAAGGAGTAGCGCGTCCAAAACAACTGAAGACTGAATACTGAAAACTAATTGCCCCATGATCAGAGTTCAAAACCTGTCAAAAAACTACGGTCCATTTGAGGCATTGAAGGAAATATCCTTTAGTGTAGACAACGGGCAAATCGTCGGGTTTCTTGGTCCTAACGGAGCAGGGAAGACGACAACGATGCGAATACTGACATGTTTCATGCCTGCAAGTAGCGGACAGGTGACCATTGCCGGATACGACGTATTCAAACAATCGCGTGAAGTACGGAAACGCATCGGATACCTCCCTGAAAATATCCCACTATACACTGAAATGACCGTCTCAAGATATCTTACCTACATGGCGAAAATACGTGATGTCCCGCGTCAGCAGATCAAAAATAGGTTAGACATCGTCATAGAATCCTGTGGTTTAGTTGAGCGGAGAAATCAGATAATCGGTCAACTATCCCGAGGATTCCGACAACGCGTCGGTTTAGCGCAAGCTATGATACATGACCCTCAGGTTCTGATTCTTGATGAACCGACATCGGGGTTAGACCCCAGACAGATCGTTGAAATCCGAGAATTGATTAAAACACTCGGAAAAGAACGCACCATACTTTTCAGCACACACATCCTTTCTGAAGCGAGCATGACGTGTGAAAGACTGCTTATTATCAGTAAAGGTAAAATCACTGGAGATGTGTTTTTATCAAATGGTCGATCCGTCTCAAATCAACCATTTCAGATAGACGACTCGACTTCTGCTTCAAATAATATAGAAAAAGATGATACTTCAGTAACAACACTTGCAGTCAAGGTATCTGGTGCTACAACTGATGAAATATTAGATGTGCTCAAAGATATTCCTCAGGTAATCTCCGTTGAACATACCCCTACACACCCTGATGACAAATTTCAAATTTGCTATAATGCAGCGGTAGATATTCGCGCGAATGTTGCAAAGGCAATTATTGAACGGGGATGGGATCTTCTTGAAATGCGTCCAGATGACATGAGCTTAGAAGAATTGTTCCTTACTTTAACATCAGAAAGTATTGAATAGGTACGAATCCGAACAATGAAAGGTAAAAATGAAACGTATTCCCTCTATTACTATTTGGATAATATGTTGTATTACAATAATCGGCATCGGTTGTGGAGATGAAGGGTCTCTACCGATCAATCAAGGTTCTGAAACAGAAGTAGATATATTCCCGGAACGAGACTGGAAGGTAATTCAAGGTTTATCCCCTCTACCCGCTACACCTCCACCTAATCCGACGAATCGTGTTTCCGATAGTCCTGATGCCGCCCGATTAGGACAAATGTTTTTCTTTGATGAGCGTTTGTCTAAAGATGGTACCGTTGCGTGTGCGACTTGTCATTCACCATTTCACGGTTTTGCAGACGTTGAAGCGACTTCATTAGGAGGAGGGAGAGGTACACGAAATGCACCTACTTTACTCAACGTTGCCTATAACAAATGGCAGTTTTGGGATGGAAGAGCAGATTCGCTTTGGTCCCAAGCCTTAATTGCACTTGAAGGCGAAAAGGAACAAGCAGGAACACGTCTACAGTATGCACACCTTATTAAAAGACTGTATCAGAAAGATTATGAAACGGTATTTGGTCCACTACCTAATTTAGCAGATACGACCCGCTTTCCACTTACGGGTAAACCGGGTGATGTGGCGTTTGACAATATGTCCGACAAAGATAAAATTGCTGTTAATACCGTATTTGCTAATATTGGCAAAGCAATTGAGGCGTACGAAAGACTCTTGATCAGTCGAAATGCCCCATTTGATCAATATGTGGCAGGTGATTTGGATGTTATTAGCAGTGGGGCAAAGCGCGGTTTAGAGATTTTTATTGGTAAAGGCCAATGTACTCTCTGCCATAATAGTCCAAATTTCACAGACAACGATTTTCATAATGTTGGTGTTCCCCAAGGAAGGCTACCGGAAGATACAGGTCGATACGATGGCATTAAGCAACTATTAGAAAACCCATTTAATGGGGGAGGTATCTATAGTGATGATCCAGAAACTCCCCAGAGAATACTGGATTTACTGGAGCCGACACAACAGCTTAAAGGTAGGTTCAAAACACCGACACTCCGCAATATTGCCCTTACTGCACCTTACTTCCACACAGGGGGTTACCCAACATTAGTTTCCATCCTAAGATTCAATGGGAGTGAAATTCCAACAACCGAATATGCTGGTGTCCGCGATGATACACGTCAACCTCTCAGATTAAATGAACAGGAGGTTAATGACTTAGAAGAATTTCTACTGACTTTAACAGGTGAGTTGCCTCCAGAACACCTGCTAAGAAAACCTGATTTACCTTAGACACTGCAGGTGTAGGTATCGGAGATTGTATAAAACCTTACACACACCATCTAACTTTTACCTTGACTTTTATCCTGAATTTTGATAACATATTTTAAAGAAGAAAAAGTCAATCAGCGAACTTACCTAAATTGAATAGATAGAATCTGAGAAACATCTGATATGTCGTATGAGTCATTCCAACGGCTTGTGAGTTGTGTTTTCATGCAGTTTTGTGATTCCGGACAAATCAGATTCTGAACTAAGGAGATTTCATGTTGAATAAGAATTTGGAGGCGAAAAAGGTAGTGGCGGTCAGAAAAATCCTGTCAGAAGTGCCCGCAGCTTCACAATATTCCCCCGTAACTGATGCTGTAGAAAGGGCGACGGCGTTGGGGGAAGAAAAAATAGCAACGGCACTCACAAACGTCAGCTCAATGCCGCAATCCACAAATGTCTTTGCAAATCCCGTGTTACACAAGGCCGCCGTGAACTGCGGGGAAACGCAAATCACACTGAATATCAGGAGTTTTGGGATTCGCGGCGTTGTTACAGAAAGTGAAATAATCGCAAACCGACTCTCACCCGCCTATGTCATCTTTGCTGGTCTCTTTGGACGAAAGCCTGAAGAAGATTCTAATAGCATAGATGAAGAAGCAGTCTTATCAGATTTAATAGACAAAAAGTTTTACCGTATTACTGAACTCCGAAGAGAGGGTCTCTCAGGAAACCAACGTATCATCAATCAGATCGCAGAATTCGTTAAATCCTTCCCAGATGCTGGACCTGAAGCAGTTATACAACATTTTTCTACACTTCGTAAACTTAGCATTCCACACCAGAAAGGGGTTAAGGGAACACGAAAACCAGGTGCTCTCTTGATGGAACTCATCAGCACGCACATGGAGAACGTCGCGTTGGGTACAATTTCTGTCTACATGCGACATCAACTGAGAGAAAGCAGTGCATTACACCCGCAGGTTCTTGCAATGCGAGCAAATGACCTGATTGTGCAACACAAAAAAGATGAAAAAACAGCATTTCAAACATGTTACAGTCTCCTATTAGGTAGAGAAGCGACTTCTGTTGAAGCACATATTTTAGAACGGATGGGAGTTATACAGACGCACCACGGTTCAGCAGGATCAAACGTCGTCGCACGGTATCTTGCAACATTATACGCAGGTGCAGTCTCCGATTTCTTTGTTGCATCACAGATGGCTTTAGATGGTGACCGACATTTCGGTGCAATACACGACATGACGGCATTTATCAATGAAATTGAACCAGTTGGTACTGAAGCAAGAGAGACCGCTATTCGTGATCGGATGCGTACCGCACTCCCAACATTCGGACATCCCATGATCGCTGCTGCTGGTAGATCCGATGAAATTCAGCAAGACCCAAGACCCGCAATCTATTTCAACCCGTTCATAGAGGCTGTTGAAAAGGGTGAGATTCAACTCAACGATAGACAAAAAGAACGATTAGCAATTATGCAACGTCTATATCAGATCGCTTTTGTTGAAGGAATTGTGCGTCCCGGACGTGAAGACGAACCCCCACTCCGCCTAACACCTAATACCGATTTCGGAGGATGGGCAGTTCAAGAAGGACTGGACATCTATGAAAGCGACAGGACATTCCTTACATACATCTTCCGTGGATTTGGGTGGATTATGGATGCCCGGGAACAACTCCAACTGAAGATTATCCGACCCGTCATTCCCCCAGACCCCGAAATTATTCCTAAACCTTCCGATGATCTCACAATCTCAAACGAAGTCGTTGCTTTACACAACAAAATGGCAGGAACTGGTATTTTTGACTGATAAACTTTCGTTGTTTCTACCTTCCAAAAAAGCCGAAGTGTGAAAGTATCCTATAAAGTGTCTGTGTGAACAAGAGAGGAATCCCAGTGATTGAATTTGAACAATTGACAATCCCAACAGCGGGTGAAAGAATAGAATCTGCAGATGGACAAAAGGTTGTTCCAGATAATCCGATTATCCCTGTCATAGAAGGTGACGGTATCGGACGAGACATTATGAAAACAACCCGACGTGTCGTTGATGCCGCTGTCCAGACTGCTTATGATGGTAAAAGAAAGATCGTTTGGTTTGATGTATACGCCGGTGAAAACGCCCAGGCAAAATATAACGAATGGCTACCGCAAGATACATTCGATGCAATTGAACATTTCAAAGTTGCATTGAAAGGTCCTTTAACAACGCCTGTCGGTGGTGGTTTTCGCAGCTTGAATGTGACACTACGACAGGTACTTGAACTCTATGCTTGTGTACGACCTGTCCGCTATTTCCAAGGTGTTCCCGCTCCTGTAACACACCCAGAAAAGATGGACGTTGTCATCTTTCGTGAGAATACTGAAGATGTATACGCAGGGATTGAGTGGGAACAAGGAACACCAGAGGTTAAAAAGGTTATTGATCTGCTTCGCACAGAAATGGGAGTAGAAATACGCGAGGACTCTGGTGTCGGCATAAAACCCATTAGTATCTTTGGCACGAAACGTCTGGCACGGATGGCGATACAATACGCAATAGACCACAACAGACGTAGCGTCACTTTTGTCCACAAAGGCAATATCATGAAGTTTACTGAGGGAGCGTTCTGTGCATGGGGATATGAACTCGCTAAAGAAGAGTTTGCGGATACTACCATCACGGAAGCAGAACTCTATGACGAATATGATGGGAACGTCCCCGATGGCAAAATCATCATCAATGACAGAATCGCAGACAGCATGCTACAACAGATATTGACCCGTACTGATGAATACGATGTGATTGTTACACCAAATCTAAACGGAGATTACCTCTCTGATGCAGCAGCAGCCCAAGTTGGTGGCATTGGCATGGCACCGGGTGGCAATCTCAACGATGAAGTTGCACTCTTTGAAGCAACACACGGCACTGCCCCGAAATATGCTGATCAGGATGTCGTCAATCCGAGTTCACTTATCCTCTCTGCCGTGATGATGTTAGAGCATCTCGGTTGGCAAGACGCTGCGGATCTGATTATTGCGGGACTTGAGAAAACTATTCTACAGAAAAAAGTAACCTACGATTTGGAAAGGTTGATGGAGGGCGCGACGAAAGTCCGCACATCAGAATACGGTGAAGCAATTATTGAGAACTTTTCGTAAAGTATGTTACGCCATCACAGGAACAGCACCTGTTTTTAAACTAGATCGTCTTGAAGTTTGTGTGTTAACTTCCATTTACAAACGCTTATACTGAATGATTTTGCAAGGATAGGAATTTTGAAGAATTCATATACGGTTTTTGGGTTACTTATCTATAGTGCAATTATGGTTTTTGTTATTAGTTGTGGAGGCGATGAAGACGACGCATCATTTATAAACGCTTATCCACCAGACAACAGTACAGATGGTGGTGTCACGAACAGAACACCAACTACAGACCCATCGGAACCTATAGTTGACGCGACAGCTGAACCGATCGATTTTGAGGCAGAAAAGAGTGAGATACAACAAGTCTATAGTGCTTTCTATTCAGCCTTCAACAGTAGAAAGTTAGTAGACATTCAGAATTTATGGAAAGAACATCCTGACCATGCTCAATTTCGTGTGGCATGGGTAACAGGGGGGTTCGTTGAACCCGTCGGACCAACAGCAGGTTGGCCACAGATTGAATCCACGATAGTATCCCTGTGGTTTGCACAAGACACTGCCAGACATAACTGGACAGGTAGTAACCGGTTTAGTCAATTCTGGATTCGTAGAGCGAAATCTGATCCAAATACTTTAGAAGCGAGTGCAAGAGCTTCTGCTTCTTATAGGACGCAAAGTTCCGGGATAACCTATGCATACCTCATTAAAAACGAACACGAAGACTGGCAACTCCAACAAATTGACAGCGTAACAGGACATGTTGTTGATATGGGGCATGGGGATCCTGAAATCTCTAAATACTTTACTGACGAATCTGCTAAAGTACCATAATCTGCACGACAAGGAATCAGAAAGGAACATCACGTGTCTTTAAAAACAAAAATTGTTCTTGGCGTTAGTCTGTTAGCAGGCATCGGTTTTTTAATGGTGTATGTGATATATTATCTTCACAAACGCATTTTGGAAGAAGTCATAGCAATTCGTGAGAATATAGAAAAATAATATTGAATATAATATCTTAATGAAAAATTCTGTTATTGGAGGAAGAAGTGGCAAGAAAAAAAATAAGTGTAATAGGCGCAGGAAACGTCGGCGCAACAGCAGCATTCCTGATAGCACAGAAGCAACTCGGTGATGTCGTCATGATAGACATCGTTGATGGAGTCCCACAAGGTAAAGCGTTAGACATGGCAGAAATGGGACCAGTAGAACTGTTTGACGCAGCCATAAGTGGAGACCTTGACTATTCCGCAACAGCAGACTCGGATTTAGTGATTATCACATCAGGTTCTCCACGGAAACCTGGCATGACGCGTGAAGATCTGTTACAGACGAATGCCAATATCGTTGGCAGCGTCACAGAAAATGTAGTAAAACATTCACCAGACACTATTATCCTGATGCTCACCAACCCACTTGACATCATGACCTACCATGCGTGGAAGGTATCAGGATTTCCTTCACACCGAGTCGTCGGACAAGCAGGTGTATTGGATTCAGCACGGTTCCGCTATTTTATCTCATTAGAACTGGGTGTATCCGTAGAAGACATCCATGCCCTCGTTCTTGGCGGACACGGTGATACGATGGTTCCCTTACCGCGCTATACGACCGTCAACGGCATCCCAATCCCACAATTGATAACAGATGAACGGATTGAAGCGATGGCACAGCGAACCCGTGACGGTGGTGCTGAAGTCGTAAATCTCCTCAAAACAAGCGGTTATTATGCCGCAGGTGCATCATTAGCACAGATGGCAGAAGCAATCGTTTTGGATAAGAAGCGACTACTCCCCTGTTCTGCACATCTTACAGGACAGTACGGTATCATTGATCTTTATATCGGTGTCCCAATTAAACTCGGAGCAAATGGCGTTGAAGAGATCATTGAGATTGACTTGACAGATGACGAGTTAAGTGCTTTGCAAACATCCGCACAGACCTATCGTGAGGGGATTGCATTGTTGGGGTATTAAAACAGTTTAGATCATATTGTGTTGCATTCAACCTTAATGGAGAGTATAATTATTGCATGGGGAAATACGAAAACGCATCTACATTGATACGTCAATTCCCAGTACCTACTATACATTGCGGACCGACGAAGGGTCTCTCGCGAGGCAGAGGGTAACTCGACAATGGTGGAACAAATATGCGAATTTATTTAGCCTCACTACAAGTCCTACCGTTATTGAAGAACTTAGTGACGGAATAAGCGAAAAAACGCGTGACCGAATATCATTAATTGCACACCTTGAGGTATTGCCGATTACGGCAGAAATACTTCAAATCACGCAAATCTACATTGACAAATTGATAATGCCTCAAGATCCTTCTGGTGACGCGCTGCACTTGGCAATTGCTTCTTTTCACAATATGGACGAACTCCTCACATGGAATCAATCACATATTGCCAATGCCAACAAAATTTCCCTTATCCAGCGGATTAATCAAGACATAGGTTTAGCGACACCAGAATTAATAACCCCATTGAACTACTTCGGAGATAATGCTTAAAATGAGAGACAGAGAAATTATAGAAAATACCGAATGCGAAATAGTTAACGAGGTACGTGAAATACGGCATAAAATCTCTGCACGATTTAACCACGATGTTAGTCAACTAGTAGCCCACTATCAAGAGATGCAGGAACAGATGCGGCGGTCTGGCAAGTATAAATTCGCAGATTTACCAAGTAAAAAGCCAAAACTCCCAGAATCTGCGGATCCTGAGGTGACTGATTGATGTGGTGAGTTAGGTGCTTTGCAAACATCTGTGCAGGCTTATCGTGAAGGGATTGCGTTGCTGGGATATTAACCAGTCTTACGTCCTTTTAGTAATTCAGGTATGCTGTTTCTTTACACGTTTCAACGAAATTCAGGAATTGAAAATTCCTTGTATCTTTCGATTATGTCATGTTATGATAATTGCCAGGAGAAAAAACATGGAAAGAATCTATACTGCTCAAATTCAACACCGTGGTGAATGGTGGATCGGATGGGTACGCGAAATCCCTGGAGTGAATTGCCAAGAAAGAACGCGAGAAGAACTATTAGAAACACTGAGAATTACGCTTCGTGAAGCTTTAGAATTTGAAGCAGAGGATGCATTATACCAAAGTGAAGATAACTATGAGGTAGTCAAAATCGCTGTATGAAACTTAGACAGTTGATTCGGCATCTCAAGAAACATGGATGCTACTTGATTCGTGAAGGTAGTAAACATTCATGGTGGGGTAATGCAGATACAGGTAACCGCACTGCTGTCCCAAGACATACTGAAATTGACAATAATCTTGCTAAGAAGATCTGTAAAGATTTAGGTATTCCACGACTATAACACGGTTTGCCCCTGATGTAGATAGGATAGTCGCACACTACCAAGAGATCCAGGAAAAGATGCGGCGGTCTGGGCAAGTATGTATTTGCAGACTCACCAAGCAAAAAGTTAAAACTCCCAATATCTGTGGATGCTGAAGTTCCTGATTGATGCCCTGAGTTTGGTGCTTTGCAGATTTATGTAGACGCGTTTTGAAACAACACCTACAACAACTTCCTATCAATTGAAATTTAATCCGATACTAAAAACTGTATCTGAACTCTCAAAAGAAAAAGCAAAAGAACCAATCACACTCATTTTTTCTGTATAAGCCATTAGTGCTTTCTCCAGAATAGTAGAATGTCTACTCGCATTGTAGGTCGGGTTTCGCTTCGCTTTACCCGACCTACAAAATAAGGCTGGACAGTCCAATAGCACAACAGCCTTAAAGTGATCATTCCTTCTTCTCTTCATCCTCGTCAACGACTTCGTATTCAGCATCAACGACATCGCCTTCAGGAACATCTTCAGTAGGTGCATCATCAGGTGGTGTTCCCTGTTCCGCATCCGCAGCCTGTTGATAAAGTTTTGCAGATGCCTCATGCCATATCTGCATCAGGTCATCCGTAGCAGATTTTATCTCAGCATTGTTGTTCGCTTCCAGTGCTTGCTTCACACGTTCAACACCAGCGTTAACTTTCTCTTTCGTTGCATCGTCTACCTTGTCACCAAACTCCTGCAAGTTCTTCTCCGTTTCGTAGACTAATGAGTCGGCACGATTACGGGTTTCAACTTCTTCCCGTTTCTGCTTATCTTCTTCAGCATGGACTTCAGCATCTTTTACCATCTGTTCTATTTCAGCATCAGTGAGACCTGAGGAGGCAGTGATTGTAATCTTCTGTTCTTTGCCAGTTGCGGTATCCTTAGCAGAGACGTTAAGGATACCGTTTGCATCAATATCAAAAGTAACCTCAATCTGCGGAACACCTCTGGGTGCTGGCGGGATATCACCCAGTCGAAAACGACCAATGGTTTTGTTGTAGACAGCCTGTTCACGTTCTCCTTGCAGCACGTGAACATCAACTGCAGTCTGATTATTTTCAGCAGTCGTGAATTTCTCGGACTTCTTCGTGGGAATAGTCGTATTCTTTTCTATCAACCGTGTAAACATGCCACCAAGTGTCTCAATACCGAGCGAGAGCGGGGTTACATCAAGCAAGAGGATGTCTTTAACCTCTTCATCACCCGCGAGGACACCACCCTGAATAGCAGCACCGACTGCAACAACCTCATCAGGATTCACACCTTTATGCGGTTCTTTTCCAAAGAGTTCCTTTACTGCTTCTTGCACTTTCGGCATCCGTGTCTGTCCACCGACGAGTATGACTTCATCAATTTCAGAGGATTGAATCTCAGAATCCGTAAGAGCTTGTCGGCACGGTTCAAGGGAACGTTGAACGAGTTCATCCGTAATCTGTTCCAACTTTGCACGCGTAAGCGTCAAGTTAAGGTGCTTCGGTCCGCTGGCATCAACAGTAATAAACGGTAGGTTAATATCTGTCTGCAATGTAGTAGAAAGTTCACATTTTGCTGTTTCCGCTGCCTCTTTTAGACGTTGCAATGCCATCTGATCATTACGGAGATCAATACCTTGACTGCTGAGGAATTCCTGTGCCATCCAATCAATGATAGTTTGGTCAAAATCATCGCCACCCAGATGCGTATCTCCATTTGTGCTTTTCACTTCAAAGACACCGTCACCGATTTCCAGTATAGAGATGTCAAACGTTCCACCACCGAGGTCGTAAACGGCAATCTTTTTGTCGCCTTCGTTTTGTAGTCCATAAGCGAGTGATGCGGCAGTAGGTTCATTGATAATCCGCAAGACTTCCAAACCTGCGATTTTACCAGCATCCGCAGTTGCTTGTCGTTGCGAATCATTGAAATATGCAGGTACGGTGATAACAGCTTGCGTAACTTCTTCTCCAAGATATGCTTCTGCGGTTTCCTTCATTTTCCGCAATACCATCGCTGAAATCTCAGGTGGGGAGTATTCCTTACCTTCAATATTTACGGCAACATCACCATCTTTGTCGCTTTTTAATTCATAAGGCACTCGGGCCGTATCATCACCGAGTTCGCTGAATTTCCGCCCCATGAACCGTTTTATAGAAAAAATTGTATTTTCAGGATTTGTTATTGCTTGTCTTTTGGCGACTTGTCCGACAGGTCGTTCTCCCTCTTTGGTAAAGCCGACTACAGAAGGTGTCGTCCGATTCCCTTCCGCGTTTTCAATAACCTTTGCATCACCACTCTCTAAAACAGCAACACACGAATTAGTTGTTCCTAAATCAATTCCAATTACTTTAGACATTTCAATCTCCATTTTATATGTATAATTTATAGTGAAATCTATAATTATTTGCAGACAATTGTAGCGCAAACTTTTAGTTTGCGGCACACAGGCACAATCTAACAGATTGTGCTACAAAGGGATAACTTGGGTAAAAATATAAGTGCAATACACAAGAATTAGATGCAATATATATGCCAAGATATTTCAGCATATTAAGCTGAATTCAGTAAAAAGTGTGTCAATTTGGCAGTTTTAAATAAATTAGGTTATTGACGGCTAATGTCAATTTGGCACAAGTGGCATAATCAGAAAGCTTTAAGGTGTGCCCACGTAGTGGTTAGTTTCTCGGATGGTTCAACGGCTAATAAAGTCTCAATACCTGCCTGAATTTTCCTAATTTCCTTTTGGGTAAGCCCGCGATTAAACAGAGCGAACTCATCCATATCACCGTTATAGTAGCGGTTTAAACTGAGCGGTTCTTCAGTACCAAGCAACAGCGGTGATTCAACATGAACTAATTTGGCATCCTGTTTTGGATGATTAATTAGCACCTCACCATCAAGGTAAACTGTCCACCACTCGTCTCTCTGAAACGAGACGGCAACGTGTTGCCATTTATCTTTCGCAATTTTGTTGAGACTTTTCTGGGGAACTATACGACCCTCTGAAAGATTCCATCCCATCCAGATAAAACCGTCTGGATGGAGGAGTATTTCGAAAAATTCATCTACATCAGGTCCCTTTGCTGCTATGAGTTGCCATTCACCTGGCCCTCTTTCCAAGGTAGGACGAATCCATGCACAGATGGTGCTTCCCTCTGTAAATTCAAACTGACGAGAATGCGTAACTCGAACAATTCCGTTTTCACCACCGAAATTGAGTCCCTTTCCATATTTACCTCTGATCCAACTTGTATCTCCTTCTAATATTCCATCCTGCCCGTTTCCGGAGAGGTCGGTTACGGTTTCACCTGAGCCATCTTCAAAAGCAAAATAGACAAGTAATCCGTCCACTTCTTTGGCTATGCTGACTTGAAAACTTGCTGCCAGAAATAGAGTTGTAATGCACATAACTATAAACATTCGCATGCGTTTTACCTCTTTCTAATTTTGGGTCAATAGGCTATAGTAGAATATGGAATTACTTAGACATTGTTTCTGTAGGAGGTCAGTTAACATATTTCTGGCCGATTCCCGACTGAACGGTTTGATAGTCGGGAATCGGAGTTCCCTCCTACAGCCTGGGTGTAAAATTATTTGTATGCTTAACCATAAATGTGGATGGATACAACATCTACCATAAAAGTAAAGAGAGTAGTTCTAAACAAATGGAAAGGTCCCTTGATATCCACGCGGTCGAGAGACGTGCCAGACACCATCATACATCGGCGTAACCTGATAATGACAGACGACATTACTCCGCTCCATATCATCACGTTCCTTTGCACCTTGGTGTGGCATATGATTGATGAACACGACACAGTCACCTGCTTTTGGGTACAGGATAACGTGTTCTTGTGTTTCACACCATTCCTCAAATTTGGGACGGTCCATTGGGTATAGATGTGGTGGTTCATTCAGATGTCCACCCTTTACAAACTTGAGATGTCCCTCTCCCGGACCGTTGTCTTGGAAATAGTAAGTTGTATTTATCCCAACAGGAGCCATTGCAAAGGGATGTTCTTCTACATATCGCTTTTCGTGCCAATATCCGTAGAAATCCATGTGCCATTCCTGTAAATAGGGACCGGGATTGATATGTGCGCGTAGACTACGAAGTTGACACTGTTTCCCCATAAGTCCTTCAAGATAAGGACGAACGCTGGAATGTCCAACGAGTGGCGAGTATGTATCTGGTTCTCGATCCAGTAGCGAATCGAACCACATATTACCGACAGCGTTCAATCCTTCTTCCCACCCCTGTTCACGAGCAAAGTTTACTCGCTGTCGGATATGCTCGGTTTCTTCAGGTGACAACGCACCTTCTATCAAAATGTAACCATCCTGCAGTAATTGGTCAATATTTGCTTTCGAATCATTCATGGATTTTCTCCTTTTGAACATAAGTAAGTGTCAATCATGAAATGCTGCAACCACAACAACGAGGTCTTGGATGTTGACTTTGCCATCTCCATTGACATCTGTCTTGTATTCACCCATCTTACCAAAGTCTGCCGCAACCAACACCAAATCTTGAACGTCGACTACACCGTCCGCGTTGATATCCGACTTATCTCTATCAGGTTCAACGGATGTCGGAACTGTTTCCCACAAATAAATAGTGCCATCCGCTCTACCAATTGCAAGCGTCTCTCCATCGGAACTGAACGACAAACCCGTTATACCACGACTATACCCCGTGAGTATGTCTATCTGTTCACCTGTCTCTATATTCCACAAATAGACGATACCGTCCAATCCACCACTTGCGAGAGTCTGTCCATCTGAACTGAGCGACATGCTATCTACCCATGACGTATGTACGAAAGGCACTTTAGCCAAACGTCCCGTTTCAACATCCCACAAACGGACTGTTCTATCCGTACTTGCACTTGCGAGTATCTGTCCATCCGCACTGAAGGTTAGCCACCTGACCGAATCCGCATGACCGTAGAGTGTGTGCAGGAGTCTACCTGTAATAGCATCCATCAAATGTATTGTACTATGCGAATCGGTGCTTATTTCATATCGCGTTCTTGCAAGAAATCGCAAATCTGGACTGAACGAGATATTACCATGAAAACGGTTACCATGAAAACGCCCAAGTTCCGTGATTGTCTTTTGGACAGTGTCTGTTTTAATATCCCATAGATTAATAATACCTTCAGCATCCAAAATTGCCATGGTCTGTCCATCATGCCCAAACGATATATGTATTGCACGATGATCTAACGAAAGAGTCTGGGGGATATCACCTGAATTTGTATTCATCAAATTGACAATAGGATCTGATCCAGAGAAAGCAAGTATCTCGCCATTCGGACTGAAAGAGGCAGTATATCCGATGAGTGTTTGTAAGGTTTCACCTGTTCTTACATCCAACAACCTGACTTCCCCTTGACTTACAGTTGAGATCATCTGTCCATTCGGATTGAAAGACATGTCCCAAACACTACTACTATGATCAGGGAGTATATCCAGAATTTCACCTGACTTAACATCCCATATACGCACGGTACTATTCTGATGACTCAGACTTGCCAAAGTCTGTCCATCAGGACTAAACGATAGATTACTGTTAGTATACAAATCACCTCTGAGTGTGCGTTGAAGTAAAGAGGTTCGGACATCATATAAATCTATGTTGCCTTCTACATTTCCAGCTACGAGAGTCTGACCATCCGGACTGAAAGAAATTTCATAGATCCAATCTGATTTACTGGTAATTGCGTTGTGCAGTTCACCACGCTGAACGTCCCACAGAAGAATAATTCTCTCCAAACCACAACTTGCGAGTATTTCTCCATCAGGACTGAAAGACACACTAACGACTTTTTCTCTGTGTCCTCTAAATGTGTGAAGGAGTTCACCTGAATTAACTTCCCATAGGTTAACTAAACCGTCCGAACCACCACTGGCAAACGTCTGTCCATCCGGACTGAACAATACGGTAGTGACATTGTTATCTGGATGTGCATCAAGTGTATAGAGGATTTCATCTTCACTGACATCCCAAATATGAATTCTGCCATTTGCAATGCCAGCAACGAGAAACTGTCCATCCGGACTCAACGAAATATCTAAGGGTCTTCTCTCCAGTTTGAGTGTCTGTTGACGTTCACCTGTTCTAACATCCCAAACATGCACGCTACCATAGAAATCTCCACCCGCGAGTGTCTGTCCATCAGAACTAAACGAAATGTTTGTAATACTGAGGGGATGCTCTATCAGAATAGGTTGTTCGTCCATCTCTGTGGGATACAACCATATACCGACAGCACCAGCAACCGCTAAGTTTTGTCCATCCGGTGAATATGCTATTTCACTTACGTTACCTTTATTGAGAAGTACAACCTGTTGTTGGTCTCCTGCAAAACTGAACGGTAGTAAACTAAAGAAAACTATGACAGTAAAGAATAAAAGTTTGGTACGCATTGAACCCTCAAATTAATCAAGTGATTCTAAAGGTTGTGAATGTCCAAAAACAGGTTTTGGCGCATCTCCAAGTGCTGCCCATCGCGCTGCGTTTGCAATCACCTGACGTACATTCTTATCGTAATAGATAGGATACGTTTCGTGACCGGGACGGAAATAGAATATTTTTCCTCTACCACGGTAGTAGCAACAACCGCTACGGAACACCTCACCCCCAGGGAACCAACTAATGAAAATAAGCGTATCGGGTTCTGGAATGTCAAACGGTTCACCGTACATCTCGGTCTTTTCTATCTCAAAATATTCGTCAAGTCCTTCGGCAATCGGATGTCCGTGTTCAATCACCCAGATACGTTCCTTCTCTGCTGCCTCACGCCATTTCAGGCTGCACGATGTCCCCATCAAACGGGTAAAGGGTTTAGAATAGTGTCCAGAATGTAGCACAATAAGTCCCATCCCTTGTAATACGCGTGCCTTTACCTTATCAGCGATGGCATCTTCAACGGCACCGTGCGCGGCATGTCCCCACCAAATTAGGACATCCGTTTTGTCCAGTACTTCGTCAGTTAGACCGTGTTCAGGTTCATCCAACGTAGCGGTCAGCGATTCAATACCGTGTTCGCTTAGACCATCAGCGATAGCGGAATGAATACCTTCTGGATATAGTTTCTTGATAAATTCATTCGTTTTTTCATGTCTAAATTCGTTCCAAACTGTAACTAAAGGTTGTGACATAAGTATCTCCTTATTTTCAGAAAGTTTTTGTAATTTGACCATATAAAGTCTTATTCAACAGCAACAACATATTCAGTCAAAACAGATCTTCTCTCTTTAGCTCGCTTGGCAGCATCAATGAATTCGCGTAACGCAGTAATCAATTCATCTGCTGTCTCCGGTGTGAATGAGGCTTCACCATCAACTGGACAAACCCAAGCATACACATTCGGGATACGGATTGAAACACCATCTTCGTTATACGAGAAAACAGTTTGTTGCCACTCTTTTTTATGTTGTGTTGCCCACATATTGGGGATGGTTTTGGTTTCATGGAAATTAACTGAATAGTCATAAGTTTCTGTTTAGATTTTCGCTTTCAATGATTAACGGAGATCGTTACCCTAAGTAGCGACCTTAACATTCGGATCGGCACTTATTCCTGGTGCAATAGAGTACTCCTTGTCTGATACGTGGATCACATTTTGTAGAGGTTCAATTGAAAGTCTACATCCAAGCGTGGTTAAAAGGGTACTGAGCATATCAATGTCAGGAATTCTTTCACTTGATAGTATTTCTAAGAGTGTCTGCGGGTCAATAGAAGTTCGTTTCGCAATCGCAGCGATTCCATCCTGTGATTCTATGACTGTCCGCAGAGCCACTAAAAACAGATGAGCATCTCCATCAACTTGATACTCCTCAAGCGCAACGTCAAGATAGTCAACCGCCCTTTTATGGTCGGCAGTCAGTTTTTCAATTAGGTACTCGCGCCATGTTTGATATTCATTCATCAGTGTGTCTCCTTATATTCTAACCAAAAACTCTTTGCACGTTCGATATCCCGTTTCTGTGATGACTTGTCACCTGCACAGAGAAGAAGGACAATTGTGTTATCAACTTCACCAAAATAGATACGATAACCTGCTCCAAAGTGAAGACGCATCTCAAATACACCTTCACCGACAGCACGGCAATCACCAAAATTACCTGATTCAAGCCTGTCAAGTCGTGTTTGAACTCTGCTTTGAGTCCTATTGTCTTGAATAGATTCCAACCATTCAGCGAAGGGTCTCCTACCATCCGGTGTGCGATAGACTTGTAGTCTTCTCGGTTGAGTGTTACGCATTAAGTTTATGCTCTCCGTCACTTACTATTCTTAGAACATCAACAATGTCTCCACTGCTGCATCATAGTCAACACTATCTACCTCAAATCCGAAGAGGTTTCGGAAACGACGTCTGTAACCAGCGTAATCAGAGAGTTCATGGAAATTGTCGGTATTTATCTTATTCCAACGTTCTGTCACCGCATCTGTAACATCCTGCCGTAGTTCCCTGTCATCAAGTCGTATGTACCGTTCACTATCAAGTGTCGGTGTTAATCCAGGTCCGAGATGTTCAGAGAACAACCTGTGCATCTGGTCAATCGGTGCCTCATTGATACCCTTTTCGTTCATAATATCGTAAAGGATACTAATGTAGAGCGGAACAACAGGTATTGCAGCGGATGCTTGCGTAACAACTGCCTTATTAACCGATATGTAGGCATTGCCTCCGAACTGATCTGAGAGTTTTTCATCAAGTGCATCAACGCGTGCCTTCAGGTCATCCTTTGCCTTACCGATGGTGCCGTCTTTATATATTTGCCAGGTTATCGCGCTGCCGATATAGGTATAAGCGACAACCGTTACCTCTGGTGCGAGCAAGTCAGCATCCCTTAAAGCATCTACCCACATCTCAAGGTCCTCTCCACCCATCACAGCGATTGTATCCGCAATTTCCTGATCGGTTGCAGGTTCAATTGTTACGGGTGCGACAACTTCTCGGTTCAGATCAATGGTCCTTCCCGTATACGGTTCACCTATTGGTTTCAGCTCAGAGTTATGCGTTACGCCAGTACGTGGATGTATACGCCGTGGTGAAGCAATACTATAGACAAGGATATCTACCTTCCCAAACTTAGCTTTGAGTTGTGCAATTGCCTGCGCTTTCACCTCATCCGAAAATGCATCTCCATTCAGGCTTTCTGCCAAAAAACCGTCACGTGTCGCTTCCTGATGAAACGCAACGGTGTTGTAATATCCTGCAGTGGCGGTACGTCTTTCATCTGCAGGTCGTTCATAGAGGAGACCCAATGTGTTAGCACCGTATCCCCATGTCAAGGCAATACGAGAGGCAAGTCCATAACCCGTTGACGCACCAACCACCAGAGCATTCAAACCTGAATCATTTTTTATAGCATTCTCTTTAATCAACGCTATCTGGTTCTGAACGTTGGTACGACAGCCAACAGGATGGGAGTTTGTACAGATAAAACCGCGTATGCGAGGTTTAACAATTTGAACTGCCATTATATCCTTCTTCTTTCTAACGATATTAGTCTTCTATTTCAACGACCATTTCCACTTCAACCGGAATACCACCGGGTAATTGCGACATACCAACCGCTGAACGTGCATGTTTACCTTTATCACCAAATACCTCAACAAAGAGATCTGATGCCCCATTGACAACAGCAGGTTGATCAATAAAATCTGCGGACGAGTTGACAAAACCGACTACCTTCACGACTCGTTTTATCCGATCCAGATCACCCAAGGCATGTTTGAGTGTGCTTATCAACCCGAGTGCAACCTGTCTGGCAGATTCATATCCTTCCTCAATCGTTGCGTCTGTTCCGAGTTGACTTTTATAGATTTTTCCTTCACCATCGCCAGGGCCGTGTCCTGATGTAAAGACAAGATTTCCTGTATGTACTGTCGTAACGTAATTCGCTACGGGTGTAGCAGGAGGCGGTAATTCTATTCCTAATTCTTCAAGTCGTTTTTCAATATTCATGTAGTTTAATATCTCCCATATAGGTTTATAATTGACGTGCTGTCAGCATCGTATCATCTTAGTGACCTACATAATTAAATATGTTATCGGGGTTTTTGTCAAGGGAAATTGTGTCTTATCCGTTCCCCTCCCAATTGACTTTTTTTATTAGGTGTGTTAGAATGGTTTCATTACAAGAAATCATGTGAACTAAGGACCTAATTGCACAATGATGTATTGGCTACATAGATTCACTAAGTCATTTAAGGAGAAATACAATGAAACAATTACTATGTTTTTTGACATTCTCTGTAATCCTGACGCATTTTTGTCAGTTGAACCTAATGGCAAATTGACAACACGATGGGAGAAATTAAAGGCTTTTGATTTACACGTTATTAGTTCACATATATACGGAGCGTGCAGATGGTAATTGCTGTAGATGCAGCGTATCTTGAGAAACGAAATCGGACTGAACAACAACTTTTCGCAGTAGTGGAGCAGAATACACCCGACTCTATAAAAACACCGCTCTTTCCACAAGACGAACCTGAACCATTTACTTTCCTACTCAATAAGGAATTGATTGACCAACTGAACCTAAAGGATTGGTTCCAAAACTATGCGAAGGAAGCACAAGTATCAACTGCGGGGATACGTGGACCTCAAAATATCCTTTATCCGTGGGATACGCGCTTCCCAATCAATCAGGTTGGAATCATCTTAGCAACACTTGGCAAAAGCCTTGTGGCAAAGGAAGCGTCAGATGGACATCCGGTAGAAAAACTGGCAGGATGTGAAGTTCGCTACAATTCACAAAAATATGTCGAATTCATCGCGCGTATACAAGCAGCACAAGGTATCCGCACTTATGTCCCGAAAGGGTTCGGCACGTTACCGATATGGATGGCATCGTTTCTTATTTTCATGTTGGACTTAGATGGGGGTGAACATGTTACCTCAAGTCATTCCGTTAGCACAAAAAACGCTACAAAAGACCTTAACAATCAGGGTAGTCAATATCTACCCGAAGAATCCATGCAATTCGTCAAAAAGATTAAGGACATATTAACGACTGCTGAAACTGATGGCTACACGATCCAATTCAGCGCAACTGACGATGAAAATATTGACTTTGAACGTTTAGACGAACTGCATGATGGGGTACATCTTTATGTCGGTTATCTCAAGAGCGGTGTTGCCACAGATACCAATCTCAAGCTTATACGTGAGACGAAACCACCCATCGTTGTTGATTGTGTTGGCGGATGTATGTATCGTCCGATGCGTGCTATCTTTGAACGATTAGGTATCGCAGACTCTGTCCGTTGGCTTCATGTTGATGCAGACCCACTCTATCACAACATCGGAAAACTGGATCGCAATCCGAAAACCGGTGACGTAGAATTTTACGACCTCGGATGCGATTTTAGTATCCTTGACGTTGTCAAATCTGCTGACTACGCAACAAAACTGAAGAATCAACCCATCGGAACAATCATTGAGGCTACTGACCCTGATGGTGACAGACTCATTGTCTGTCAGATAGAGAATATAGACCGAGAGGGTACTTTACAAAAACTCGGGGTTGATTATCTAACGCTTGATGATGACAAACTGCTGACAATATATACTCCTAATCAAGCGTTCTTGATGTTGATGGATTTTTATGCCAAGCAGCTGAAAGCCGCTGGACTTTGGGAAAACCATCCGCGCTTCATGATAAAGACTACGCCTTCAGCACTCGCTTGGGATCAGTGGGGAGAAGCAAATGACGTGCATGTGATTAACGTGCCTGTAGGTTTCAAAGAAATTGCTTCTATCATGAAAAAAATTGAGAAACAGATTACCGATACTCCCGACCAAGCAGTTTCTATCCAAGATGTCTATGGTGAAACTATTACGTTGGGTGTACAACCACGTCTTATCTTCGCAGGTGAAGAGAGCGGCGGCATGATTACAGGTCCAGAAGAACTGATTAAAAGTCAAGGCGGTAGAGTGGCAATTGCAATGCGGGAAAAGTCTGCTGGCGAATCTATGGTTTTGGTCACAGCACTCGCAGCGTATTGTAAACAGCAAAACATACCTTTATCAGATTACCTCGCTTCTGTATTTCATGAAAGCAAAATCACTGCTACGTGTGATGTCCGAGAAGACATAACCTATTATAACGAGTCTGAACCGAATCCGGATAAGCTGCGAGAAGCAAAGCGCGAAGGTGAAGCAAAACGGGACAAGAATGACCTGTTTTTTCTCGGTATTGCGATTGCACTGCACGAAGAAAAGATTGATATACAACAAGCACGCGCCATCCTGTCTGATGCACTACCGGAGCTTGAATTTGCAAATCTTGAGCGTATCCAATTCGTCGGTGATGGGAGTTACCTAAAGTTCACAGATAAATTCGTAGAAGTACGGAAATCTGGCACAGATGCAAAGACGAAAGCCTACGCTTCTGGATCTAACAAAGATGAATGCAGAAGATTCGCAAAAGCCTTCGGTGAAACAAGTGGTGTCCTGACCGAACTTTACCTCTCTCAGATTGGTCAAAATTATTTAGAGCGTGTTGAGACAAAAGCACGAGAAATCTATGATGCTTTTCAATCAGCATAGTAAAGACAACACACAGAAAGTAACTTCAGATATAATTGCACATTCACTCCAAAGAGGAGATTAGCATGAGAAGAACAAATATCACCTTTTTCGTATTCTTCGTTTCTATAGTAACTCTTTTAACCGTAACAATCGCGAATGCTAAATGGCGTGTCATCCGAGAAGATGATATTATTCGCGATGACGGCATACAAGGGATGCTACACGATGTTCACTTTATGGATAAACAACACGGTTTGGTAGTTGGAGACAATGGATTAGTCCTTGAAACAACGGATGGCGGAAAAACTTGGACAAAAAAGGAAATCAATATGCGTCCTCCCGGTGCTGCACAAGCACAAAGAAGGCCACAAGGAGGAGGTGGACCTCCACCCGGTTTCGGTGGCGGTGGTGCAGCAACACTCTATAATATCTACTTCGTAGATGAGAAGATCGGATTCCTTACGGGGGCAAGAGGAACCATTCTAAAAACTGATGATGGTGGGAAAACTTGGACTCGGAAAATGGCAAGAAGCGAGGCTGCTGCCAATCAAAACAACCCTCGTCGACGGGGTGGTGGAATCCGTTCCAGCCTCATGGGTATTCAGATGATTGACGAAAAGAACGGGTTCATCGTCGGTACTGAAAACGCTATCCTAAAAACAACCGATGGTGGTGAAACATGGATAGGTAGATCAGAACGAGTCCGCGTCGGTGAAACCCGCAATAATTTGGAGAACATTCTCTTCGTCTCACCAAAGACAGGTTGGATAATTGGGTCTTTCGGTACGCTCCTTCATACAAAAGATAGCGGAGAAACGTGGGAAAAACGCGATCCAGGATTCGATAACAATCTATTCGGAATACACTTTTACGATGAAAAAGCTGGATGGATCTGTGGACAGGAAGGCTTAATCCTGCACACTGACGATGGCGGAGAAACATGGAACCAGCAGAAGACAGACTCAATTGACAATCTCTTGGATATCCACTTTGTTGACAATATGATTGGATGGGCAGTAGGGGACTATAGTGCTGTTTTACACACCACAGATGGTGGAAAAACTTGGACTGCTACGAAAGCGGGTGGAAGTGGAACTCTCAAGGGTGTCCACGCTACAGACAAAGACAATTGTTGGACTGTTGATGATTGGGGTGTGATTGCAGCTTATAAGACAGAATAATATTTTTAATCTATGCGACTCATGTATAGTGAACATTGAAATTAATGATACACTCCATAACGGGCGAGGTGACCTCGCCCCTACGCCCCCTACGCTGGGTGGTCTTCGTCATCGGTGTATGAGGTGAAATGTTTCATTAATTATTAACTTTACTGTAATTGAAATTTTATTGGAGAATTATTAGATGACAGAACAGAAAAACCATAAAGTTACGATGCTAGGAACAGGACTCATCGGTATGTTCTACACGATGACACTGCATAACCAACGCGGTGCAGATCGTGTTCACACTGTATATTCCCGTCGCGAGGAACGCGCAACAGATTTTGCTAAGGAATGGAACATCCCACACGCGACAACTAATTTAGAGGAAGCCATCAATCATCCTGAAACGGATGTTGTTGTCATCGGATTACCAAACAATCTGCATCTGAAAGCCGTGGAACTTGCTACAGCTGCAGATAAAGCAATTCTCTGCACTAAACCGCTTGGACGGACTGCAGAAGAAGCAAAGCAGATGCTTGACCTTGTAGAAAACGCTGGTGTGTTCGGTGGCTATCTTGAGGATTTGGTTTATCCTCCAAAAACACTCAAAGCATTAGAGTCTGTTCAGAACGGAGCTCTCGGTAAAATCTTATGGGTACGTTCTCGCGAAACTCACCCTGGTCCCCATAGCGATTGGTTTTGGGACCTTGAACAGGCAGGTGGTGGCGCAATCGTTGATATGGGATGTCACTGCATTGAAATCATCAGAAACTTCGTTGGCAAGGACAACAAACCTCTTGAAGTGATGTGTTGGGCGGATACACTTGTACACCCGATTGATGCTGAGGACCACGGGATTGCACTCATCCGATTTGAAAGCGGTGCGATGGGACAATTTGAAGTCGGTTGGGCATTCCGTGGCGGCATGGACCTCCGCGATGAAGTCTCTGGCAGCGAAGGAACTATCTGGCTCAATCATTGGCTACGTACCGGTTTTGAGATGTTCACTGCTGTCGGACAAGGTGGGTATGTCGCTGAAAAAGCAGAGAGTGACACGGGTTGGCTATTCCCAGTTGGTGATGAGGTAGCAGAACTCGGTTACCGTGATATGTTTCTTGATATGTTCAACGCTATGGATGAAGGAAGAGACCCCTTAGAAACCTTCTATGATGGATACGTTGTAAATGCCATTATAGATGCCTGTTATAAATCTGCGAAATCCAAAAAGTGGGAACCTGTTGAACTTGAGGATTGGCGTGGGACTACAGATACAATAGAAGCACAGACCGATACGGCAGACGCAGAAGAACGTTATGCACACCTCAAAGATGAACGCATGCCTGATGGTAGAATGAAACGTATCTATAGAGACCGTGAAACAGGTGAGATTATCGAACGTGTTGAGGAATAAGGATGCAGAATTAAAACCTTATCAAATTCCTTCCCATATCAATATAGGTGAACATAATGGATTCCTCATGGCTTGAATACTGTGCGACCGAAGAACAACTCAGAGCATTTAATGACACAGGCTACCTCGTTGTAGAGGACGCAATCAGTCCTGAGATGACAGATGCTTTAGAGAAGATCGCTGATTGCATTGATGCTGCAGAACGCACAAAAAATGGATTGGGACCACACAAATTGCTATCCAAATTCCGTACTGTCATTGAAGATGATCTGCTGTTGGAACTGCTTGATAACAAGAAGGTATTCCCTTTACTTTGGGACATTCTGGGATGGAACATACAACTTTACATTTCACATCTCATTATGTATCCACCTGAACCGTCTGATGCAGAACGTATTCGTAAAGGTGCAGGTTGGCATCAGGACGGTGGCAGACCTATTCCAGAGATGGAACGTCCGCACCCACGTCTTTCGCTAAAGGTGAGTTATTGGTTAAGTGATGTTACGCACAGAGACAATGGGGCGATGAGACTTATTCCAGGTAGCCACAAACTTGATAAAATCCCACCACGTAGTGATCCTGAAAGCGATCCTGATGGTGCGATGGATTTACTTGTCAAACGTGGTACTGCTGTGCTTTTTGATCGAAGAATGTGGCATTCGCGTGGTAGAAATTATTCCGATGTTACGCGTAAAGTGTTATTCATGGGGTATAGTTATCGTTGGTTACGCGGTCTGGACTATAATCTTATGCCAGAGGAAATCCTTGAGAAATGCGATCCAATACGACGCCAGTTGTTGGGGGATGGCGTAGATATTAAAGGGTGGTGGCAGCCCACAGATGCTGATGTCCCATTGAAAACGTGGATCGCAGAGCATCGCGGTCAGGAATATGTGTGATTAGTCACTATCATCACATTTTACTGGTGTTTTCTGGTTAGATGGCTCATAATACGAAACATATTTTATTCCTTTACGTTTTTCCTCTTCCTGCATCGCCTTAAGATAATGATAGTATTCCTCCGTAGTCTTGAATTGTGCGCTAATCTCTGCTTTAATTCGGTAGCATTCCTCAAGGATGGGATTCGTATAAGTTTCAGGGTCAAATTCCGGTTGTTTTTCTGCTGTTTCTTGCATCTGAATGTCCTCCATAAGTTCAATTGGTGTGCACAAAATTGTTGGATTAAATCCTGCTTCTCTACAAACTCTCTTGATCTGTTCACGTTTGTGTTCATTTACAATATGTTTGTGATTCCAAGACACTAAATATTCAATATTGTGTACCGTCGCGACAGCGATATGTTGTGCATCTGGTACAGAATTTAGCGGTACTACACCAGTATCTAATAATTTATCTACAAGCACAATTACATCCTGTGAAAGTTCCAATACTGTCAGGGACGATACGATCTCAAGCCGTTGACGGGAAAGGATCACATCACCTCGTTTAATTTCGTCACGTACTACAGGAGAAATCACAAACTCAAACCTATCAGCATAGACTTCCCATAACTGGCGACTCGCGATAGAATTAACCTATATATTTCCGTGCAAATGTGTCCATTGCACTTCTTTA
>VXOP01000229.1 GCA_009839975.1 Candidatus Poribacteria bacterium | reverse complement strand
GGTTTATTCCTTGTTCCTGCGATGACTGCCACAACAGAAGTAGATGCTTTTGAAATTATCTATCAACTTTTTTCGATTATATGGAATCAGCCGTGGCGTCTCCTGAGTTATGGTTTACTTTTATCTGCTTTAAAGTTGTTTCACGTCCCGATTTGGGCACTGTTCTGTATAGGTGGGTTCTTAATCGCACTGCTGCCGACCTATTATCTGCACCCGTCATTTCTACAAGACGCGTTGTTATATGTAAATAAATGGTTGGGTGGCATTATACAAAAAATCTCAGGTATCTTTCTAAGTAATGATGGTGCTTTTTTTAATACAGAACTTCCCGATATGAGTTTTTCCACAACAATCTGTGCTATCTTTTTGGCATTTATGTTAATATCTTTATTTGGGGGCATTCTCGGTTATCTTTTTTCATTAGTCTCTGTAGGAACGACCCTGATATATGTTATACTAAGAAAATACGTTGATGGAGAGAATATTATACAGCCGATTGCTGCTGCGGAACAGCAGCCTATATTGACAGGAGATGAAGGATATTAGATTATGCATGACGAAGCGTTAATAGTTTCTTACTTGCACTGTTTCCTGATTCATTTTCAAGAACAGCAGACTATTAATGTGTACTCAAGTTGATATTCTTCAAGGAGAGAAATGTTTGATACAATAATGACAAAAGTCTTTGGAAGTAAAGAGGACAGAGACGTAAAGAAATTTACTGACATAGTTGAAGCGGTTAATCAACGAGAACCGGCAGTTAAGAAATTAACCGATGCACAATTACAGGCAAAAACACCACACTTCAGACAACAGATAGAATCAGGTGCTACCCTTGATGAATTATTACCCGATGCATTCGCTGTGGTGCGAGAGGCTGCGGTGCGGACATTGAAACAACGACACTATGATGTCCAGATTATCGGGGGAGTCGCTTTACATAGTGGCTCTATTGCTGAAATGAGAACAGGTGAAGGTAAGACGTTAACATCAACACTTGCGGTCTACCTGAATGCACTGACTGGGAACGGTGTTCACCTCGCTACCGTTAACGACTATCTTGCACAACGCGATGCTGAATGGATGGGTCAAATATATAACTTTCTCGGTATGTCTGTTGGTTTAACACTGAACCAGATGCCTTATGAACAAAGACAACTTGCTTATAAAGCAGACATCACGTATGGGGTCCATAGTCAGTTCGGTTTTGATTATCTAAACGACAACAGAGCACTCACACTGGACAGCAAGGTTCAACGTGGACATATCTATGCCATTTTGGACGAAGTGGATAGTATCCTCATTGATGAAGCACGGACACCGCTCATCATATCAGACGCATCTGATAAACCTGCAGAACTTTATAGAAGAATCAATCATATCGTTACACAATTACGTAATGAAGAGCATTTTGTTATTGATGATAAGGGCAAATCTCGTGGTAATGTCTCACTCACGGATGATGGTATAGAAGAGGTACAACGGTTACTCGGTATCACGAATATGTATGAACCGGATCATGTAATGCTTGTGCATCATGTCAATCAGGCACTCAATGCACACCATCTTTGGAAACGGGATATTGACTATCTTGTGGAGAATGGAGAGGTTCTACTTATTGATGAATTTACAGGTAGAAAACTGGTTGGTCGCCGTCTAAATGAAGGTCTCCATCAAGCAATTGAGGCAAAAGAACGTGTAAGAATTGCACAAGAGAGTGAAACATTTGCAACTATCACATACCAAAATTATTTCCGTTTATATGATAAACTTGCAGGTATGACAGGTACCGCTGCAACAGAAGCAAACGAATTTGCACATATATACGGTCTGGATGTAGTCGTCGTACCAACGAATGAACCGATGATCCGTATTGACAATCCTGATCAGATTTACAGGACAGAGGAAACGAAATATAACGCAGTCTTGGAGGATATTCAGGAGCAGCATGAGAAAGGCAGACCTGTGCTCGTTGGAACGATCTCAATTGAGAATTCCGAAAAACTAAGCAAACTCCTAAGAGCAAGACATAGAAACATAAAACATCAAGTGCTGAATGCTAAGGAACACGCGCGTGAAGCAGACATCATTGCACAAGCAGGCATGCCAGGGGCAGTAACAATTGCGACCAATATGGCAGGTCGCGGTGTGGATATTCTTCTTGGGGGAAACCCTGAAGGTTTAGCGAAGGAAACATTGCGGAAAAAAAAGGTAGATTTAAAGACGCTATCCACAGAATCTGAGGAATGGCAAACTGCATTTGCTGATGCGGAAGCAATCTGTGAAAACAACAAAAAACATGTCCTGAACGCGGGTGGATTGCATATAGTCGGTACAGAAAGACATGATTCACGACGAATTGATAACCAGTTAAGGGGACGATCTGGAAGACAAGGCGATCCGGGTTCATCCCGGTTTTACTTATCACTTGAAGATGATCTGATGCGAAAATTCGGCTCAGAACGATTACAAGGACTTATGACAAGAGCTGGCATCAATGAGAACATTCCACTTGAACACCCATGGGTTACAAAGTCAATAGAAAAAGCACAGACCCGCGTTGAGCAAATCAACTTTGAAGCACGGAAAAACATCCTGAAGTACGATGATGTTATGGAAGCACAACGCGATACAATATATTCATTAAGAGATTCAATACTATCTGATGAGGACCCAAAAGATACAGTCTGGAACATGATAGACAATGTTGTGGCTGATGAGGTATATGAAGTTATTCCAGAAAAAGGACCGCGGGAACCTGAAGAACTTGCTCAATTCGAGAAGTGGTTAGTTACAACTTTTTCAATAAGTCCTATGTTCAAGACACCACTCAAGGAGATATCCGCAGATGAACTGCATAGTGAAATTCTAAATGAATTAAAGAGTGTCTATAAACGACGCGAAGAAGAGTTGGGGGCAGAAAATATGCGGCTACTTGAACGTTTACTGGTCTTAAATGCAATTGATCACCATTGGAAAGATCATTTACAAAACATTGACTATATCCAGCATGGAATAAGGTTTGAAGGGTATGGCGGAAAAGACCCTATTGTTGTGTTCAAGAGTGAAGCATTGGGTACTTTTGAATCCATGTATCAAAACATTGAGAAGCAGGTTAGCGAGTTTATCTTTAAAATGGAAGTTACCACACAACCTGCGCGTCGTGTGCCAGAAAGACGACAGAGCAGACAACGTCGTCCTGCACAACGAAGACGTCCAGACTATAGCAGTCAATCTGAAGCTGAATTCGCTTCACAACAAGCCATGGGAACAGTGCCAAAAGTTGGGAGGAATGAACTCTGTCCATGTGGCAGTGGTGTAAAATATAAGAAGTGTCATGGAAGGTAATAGATTTCTTCTGGGAGAGATGAATTGAATTCTGAAAAACCTTATACGTTATCACAGACTTTACTTGATATTCTCGCATGCCCTGCCTGCAAAGGGAAAATAGTGCATGTAGAGACAGAGCAGAAATTGGTATGTCAAGGTGAATGTAAACGCCGATACCCGATTCGTGATGGGATACCAGTCATGTTAATCGACGAGGCAGAATTGCCTACTTCAGAAGAATAGGTTTAACACAGTTTGTATTGGACAGTCAATTGTCCCCTGATAAGGGGATCAAGGGGTTGCAATTTATGCGTATCCTTTACTTGAGTTTACGGTGTCCATATCCACCACAGAGAGGAGACCGTATTCGTTCGTACCATTTTATTAGACAGTTATCAAAACGACATGAAATCACCTTAGTTTTTTTTGCCGAGTCTGATGATGACATTGCTGCTGTCAAACATCTTAAACCTTACTGTAAACGAATTGAATGGGTGCGTTTCCGTTCTTTTTTCGCAAAAGTAAACACTGCAATTCACTTATTTTCTCGTCTGCCTTTGCAAGTACATTATTGGTATTCGCAACAGATGCAACATAAGATAAACCAACTTCTGCAGGAGGAAGAAATTGATCTAATTCATGCACAACTCTTTCCTATGGGGCAATATGTAAAAAATGAAAAACGTGTCACTAAGATATTGGATTTATGAGATTCGTTAGATTTAAATCTGAGACGT
>VXOP01000308.1:1697-4067 GCA_009839975.1 Candidatus Poribacteria bacterium | reverse complement strand
GCATTGTCCTTCTCCTGTCCATAGACGGTAAGTCCACGCGGTGCTTCATCCACTGCTCTGATAAGAAGCGAACCGGAGCCGCACGTTGGGTCGTATATTGTATGGTTCTTTCTGGTTTCTGAGCCGATACCGATGACTTTCGCCATAATGCGAGAGACTTCTGCGGGAGTGTAGAACTGTCCTTTGCTTTTACCCGATTCGGTGGCAAAATGACGTATCAGATATTCGTAAGCATCACCTAATAGGTCATCACCTTCTGCTCTGTTTGTACCGAGGTCCAGGTCGTTGAAAATAGAGACCAATTTAGTGAGACGATCCACCATCTCTTTACCTCTGCCGAGTTTGCTGGAATCGTTGAAGTCTGCCTGTGCAAGAAAGTTGTCCAGTTCGTTAGCCTCAGCAAATTTTGCGATAATCTTGTTAATCTTATCACCAATCTCTGCATCACCTCTCAGTGCCACCATATCAGCGAAACTGCCGCCATCCGGTACCTGAATGACCTCATAAGGATTTCTTTCTGCCTTGTCGGATACATATTTCATGAACAGGAGCGTGAGGATATAATCTTTATATTGTGAGGCGTCCATCCCGCCGCGCAGTTCATCGCAGCTTTGCCAGAGTGATGCGTAGAGTTGTGATTTCTTTATTGCCATACATATACGTCCTTTCGTGTGGTGTTAGCAGTAGTATACTACAGATTTGTTGGTAGGTCAATTGGCTGACAGTCTGATTCTTTGTTTGCACTTTTTCTTTACATGTGCCATCATGTTTCAACAGTTTAGAGTGTTGAATCGTCGAATTGCTGGAGTTTTTTCTCTATATCGGTTTTCAGTGTGGTATCGTTTTGCTGCTCAGCCAATTCTAATGCAATTTGATAATCCGATTCTGCCTCATCAAAACGACATAGAAAAGACTTGATGTTTGCTCGACGTGCGAAAGTACTTGCAGAATCGGGTTTGATCCGGATTGCTTCATTTAGGTCAAGGAGTGCTTCGTCAGGTTGGTTGTTGAACAGTTTCGCCATTGCTCGACTGTGATAGGCGGTAATGTAATTTGGGTTAAGACACAGTGCCATGTCATAATCCTTAATTGCACTTTCAAATCCGAAAACTTTCAATTTAGTATGCCCTCGGTTCACATAAGCCGCAGCGGAATTGGGGAATAAGCGAATCAATTCGTCATAATCCATAATTGCAGCTTCGTCTTGTCCTAACATAATCTTTGCTAGTGCCCGACTTTGATAAGCATGTGCGTAATCTGGATTTAACTGAATTGTTTGGTCATAATCTGAAATCGCATCTTCAAAATTCTGTTGCAAGGATTTAATTTTCCCCCTGTTTTGATAGAGTTCAGCATCATCTGGATTTACACGAATTGCCTCATCATAATCTGAAATCGCATCTTCAAATTGTTCAAGCATAAGTTTTACTTCTCCCCTGTTTTGATAGAAAACTGGATCATCTGGATTTATACGGATTGCCTCATCAAAGTCAGCAATGGCTTCTTCATATCGTTTAAGTTGACATTTCATAGTTCCACGGTTGCTATAAGCACCAGCAGCATTAGGACGTAATTCAATCACCTTGTCATAATCAGCGATAGCAGCTTCGTAGTTGCCAAGGAATTCTTTAGTCTTCCCGCGATTGCTATAGGTGCCCGCATCATCTGGTTTCAACGCAATTGCTTTATCATAATCCTCAATTGCAGCCTTATGGTTACCTAGAGCTGCATTTGCAGCACCACGATTGTTATAGGCACCATCATAATCTGAATTTATTCGGATTGCCTCATTGAAGTCGGTAAGAGCTTCATCATGTTTTTTAAGTCGGATCTTGGCAACCCCTCGGTTATTGTAAGCAGAAGCATCATCAGGATTTAGGCGAATTAGCTCACCACAAGTAGCAATAACCGACTCATATTGGCTAAGCTCCATCTCAACACTCTCTCGATTGCTATAGGCACCAATATAGTCAGGTTTCAACTCAATGGCCTTATTAAAATCAGCAATCGCAGCCTCGTAGTTGCCAGAATCTCTATATGTGAGTCCGCGATTGCTATAGGCACCGGCATCATCTGGATCCAATTCAATCGTCTTATCAAAGTCAGTGATGGAGGCTTCATAGTTGCCAATATCTCGATTTGTGTTACCTCGGTTATTATAGGCACTGGCATAATCTGGATCCAATTCAATTGCCTTATCAAAGTCAGCGATGGCAGCCTCATGGTTGCCAAGGTTACCATTCATATTACCTCGGTTATTATAGGCACTGGTATAATCTGGATCCAATTCAATTGCCTTACTGAAATCAGTGATAGAGGCTTCATAGTTGCCAATATCTCGATTTGTGTTACCTCGGTTATTATAGGCAC
>VXOP01000308.1:0-1687 GCA_009839975.1 Candidatus Poribacteria bacterium | reverse complement strand
GAGGCTTCATAGTTGCCAATATCTCGATTTGTGTTACCTCGGTTATTATAGGCACTGGCATAATCTGGATCCAATTCAATTGCCTTATCAAAGTCAGCGATGGCAGCCTCATGGTTGCCAAGGTTACCATTCATATTACCTCGGTTATTATAGGCTCCAGCGTCGTTTGGTTTCAACTCAATTACCTTATTGAAGTCAGCAATCGCAGCTTTGTAGTTGTCAAGATTGACATTTGTTAATCCACGATTGTTATAGGCATTTGCACAGTCAGGTTTTAAATCAATTGCCTTATTAAAATCAGCAATCGCAGCCTCGGGGTTGCCAATATCTCGGTTTGTAAGACCTCGGGTATTATATATCTCAGCATCATTTGGATCCAATCGGAGAGCTTCGTTAAGATCCTCAAGTGCACCCTGATAGTCTCCAAGGAAGTATTTCGTTAATCCCCGATTCTTATAGGCACCAGCGTCGTTTGGTTCTAACTCAATGACTTTGTTCCGGTCAGTCAGCGCATCTTGGTGTTTCCCAAGTAATGTCTTAACTACACCACGATTAGAATAGCCCCCGGCATAATCTGGACTTAATTGGATCACTTTATTGTAGTCCACTATTGCGTCTTGATGTTTCTTAATATGTACTTTTAAACTACCTCGAGTATTGTATGCTCGGGTAAAATCAGGTTTCAGCCGAATCGCCTCGTCACAGTCAGCAAGTGCCTCCTGATACTCTTCAAGAAACTGTTTTACCAGAGCACGAGTATTGTAGGTTTCGGCATAGTCAGGTTTCAGTCGAATTGCTTTGTCACAGTCAGCAAGCGCGTTATGATAATTCCCAAGCTTGATCTCTGCAACGGCTCTACCATTGTAAACTTCGGCGGAATCTGGTTTCAAATTAATTGCCATTTCTAATGCAGCAAGTGCTTCCGTTCCCATGTCTTTATTAATATAGAGAAAACCAGAAGATGCCCAGGCTTGAAATGCCAAGGCTTTATCGTTTCCATCAGCGATGTTAGCAATAGAACGCCACTTCTCGATCGCATCACTAATCTTTTCGCTCCGTTGCAACACATACGCATCGGCGATAGCTTTTTCTATAAGAGTGGCTTTAGGATTCCGCTCAATTGCTTTGATATATCCTTCAACCTCACTGGCATTCTCTGGTTTGCTTACTTCTTCACTGGTCAATTCTGGAGGAGGTTTAGATCGTGTTTTACTACCGAAAACTAAAAGGAGGAACGCAATAAGAATACTGAGGGACATGTCCAATCTGATTATAGGGTCGAAATGGATGCCAAAAATACGGATACCGGTAGATGGATTTTCTCCTATTGTATCGTTTGGAGTTTGCGTTTGCTGAGTAACGGGATCCTCCGGCGTTTGTGTTGGTCCTTGTACTTTTGATGTGGCATTAGGAGGCTGTGATAGTTGAGCTGCAGATCCTGTTGAATCCTGTGCAAACAGTATCATCAACTCTCCAACACACATCATGCCCAATCCCAGCATCATGATTCTTATTCTCATGTCCATTATGATTCCTCCTCAGAAACTATCAATCCTGACAACCTATCAAAATTCCCACCCCTCATTAAATTCATACTGATAACCTTCCAATAAGATCGAAATTGTTTGCTTAATATAGACCACACAAGTGTTTTTAAAATTAATATTTAAAAAAAAGAAAAAAAAAT
>VXOP01000070.1 GCA_009839975.1 Candidatus Poribacteria bacterium | reverse complement strand
AAGAAGTGCAATGGACACATTTGCACGGAAATATATAGGTTAATTCTATCGTGTGACGAAACCTCTCAGTTCGGTTTCACAGTGGATTGATTCAATAAAGCACACACATTGCATTCTCAAGGAAGGAGCATAACAAGTGGATGAGAAACAACAATTGAGAATCTCACTTACTCTCTCAAGTTCAATGCAGTTGATTTATCTACTTGACACTGTCATCAGCGATATTCTGAAAGAGATGGAGTTTGATGAAGAAGCGCAAGAACATGTGAACCTTGCTGTCATTGAAGCTGGTACAAACGCAATCAAACATGGCAATAAAGAGGACATTGATAAGATTGCAACTTTTGAATTCATCATTGACGATGAGAAACTCACGATCATCGTTACGGATGAAGGTGAAGGTTTTGAACGTGAAGAGGTCGCAAATCCACTCGACCCTGAGAACCTATTAAAGGACAGCGGTAGAGGACTTTTCCTGATGGAAGCCTGTATGGATGAAGTGGCATACTCGGAAAACGGTACCACTGTCAAAATGGTCAAAATGAGGAATAGTCCAATGTCTGAAATCGAAAACGGAAGGAGTATTGATGCAAATTAATCTACGCCATAAAGGCAGCGTAACAATATTGGATATTGAGGGAAACCTTGTTGGACCAAATACTATCGCACTAAAAAATATCATTGATGACCAAATACGTTCAGCAGATAGTGAACCTGTCTATATGATTCTAAATATGGAACGTGTGCAGATGATGGATAGTTCAGGATTGGGAGTCATCGTTGCAGCCTATGCATCAATACAACGCAACAAAGGCAGAGTGGTCTTACTTAATATCGGAGGAAATATCAGAAGTCTCATTATAATGGCAAAACTTGTAACGATATTTGACCGATATGACACGGAAGCAGAAGCCATTGCCAGTTTCCTCTAAACAGGAAATCAAAACATTTACAGCAGGACATAACAGAATGGAACAGAATATGGAAACGCTACGCACATCGGATATAGAAGAGGAGAGCATCGGTTTATGGCACAATTGTCCACAATGTCGTAATGTGTCTTTTCGGGGTGAATTAGAACGAAATGGATACATCTGTCCGAAATGTAAAGTACTGTTCCCGTTATCTGTAGAAAATCGTATAAGACTCCTTCTCGGTGAACTATCTTCCGAAATTGATGATATGAATATCAATGAGAACGAAGATACTGAATATGATGTCCTAACAAGTGTAGAAACCGTTGACGAATACCCCGTGAGTCTGTTTGTTCTAACGCCAGACTCTCCCCTTTTGAAAAAGCATCTCACGGTGTTTTCTGATGCAATAGAGAATGCTCTAACAGACTCAATCCCATTTCTCTCCGTTTTTACAGCAAGTCCAATTGAGACAGAAGTGTCCTTTGCTGATATAGTGCCATTGTTACTAAAGTTAGAGACGTTAGCGGAGCAGACAATACCACACTTGACCGTGCTAACAGAAACAGACAGAAGAAAACTGACAACACACCTACCTGTAGGAGAAATCATTATTGCTGAGTGTACTTCCCAATCGGATAATGCCGCACGATTTCATCCGCAACCAGCATTACATGCACCTGAAGAACAACTCCTACCTGAAAAAAATCGAGATTCTAACCTAAGTGTTCCTGATATCAGTATTGATTGTTATGTACCACGTCCTGAGATGCATGAAGTTTTAGTGCAATTTTTAAGATTTTTCGCATTTACCACACAATAATCAAGAAACATCTATACAAAAGAGTGTATCTATGGATCGTAAAATACTATTACATGAATTCAAGGAACGTTTCGGAGATACTCCGGACTTCATTGCATCTGCGCCAGGAAGAGTCAACCTAATAGGTGAACATACTGACTATAATGATGGTTTTGTTTTTCCTGTTGCTATTGACAGGTATATCCATATCGTTGGCAGTAAACGTAACGATAGACAAGTTCACCTTCATGCTTTAGATGTTAATGAAACATGCCAATTCAGTCTTGACACAGATGCAGATACCCATCTGCCTGTTTGGAGTAACTATCTTAGGGGTGTTGCACACCTTCTACAAGACCTTGTTTTGAAGGATCTCGGTCTTAGGCAAAATGGTATGTCTGCGTTGATAACTGGAGATGTACCGATTGGAGCAGGTTTAAGTTCCTCCGCTGCACTTGAAGTCGCTTCAGTACTCTCTTTTCTAAGTGTATGTGGTTTAGCAGTAAACAATACAAGTATCCAGTCAGAGTATGTTTTAGCAAATCATGCGGTAGAATTGCTTGATATTCCTGCGACTAAGTTGGCAGCATTATGTCAACGTGCAGAAAATGAATACGCGGGCGTAAACTGTGGCATCATGGACCCAACCATATCACTCTTAGGAAAATCTGATCATGCACTCTTTTTAGATTGTCGTTCCTTAGAATACAAACATGTTCCGCTCTACCTTAAGGACACACGACTTGTAATTTGCAACACAAACGTCAAACGGGAACTTGCTTCTTCAGAATATAATAAGAGAAGAGCAGAATGTGAAAAAGGTGTTGAGATACTTCAGAAATGGAAACCCGACATATCCTCGTTACGAGATGTAACCTTGAAAAACCTAAAAAAGTATGAAGCAGAACTTCCACACATCACACAAAAAAGGTGTAGGTATGTGGTTGAAGAAAATGCCCGCGTGGAAAATGCTGTATCTGCTCTCACAAAAGGGGATTTAGACACCTTCGGACGTCTAATGAACGCTTCGCACGAAGGATTGCGATACGATTATGAAGTGAGTTGTCACGAATTAGATATACTGACAGAGATTGCTCAGAATACGGATGGTGTCATAGGCGCAAGAATGACAGGAGCAGGATTTGGCGGATGTACTGTAAACTTAGTTAAGAAAAACTCAGTAGACCAGTTCAGTGAACGCGTTATGACAGAATATCCGAAACGTGCTAAAATTGACCCAGATATCTACGTATGTAACATTGGAGACGGTGCACGAATTCGGTGGAACAAACAAGACTAAATGAAATACAGTATAGGAATTGATCTCGGAGGAACTGACATAAAAGCAGGTTTGTTAGCAGAAGATGGCACACTTTCCTGTCGCACGATTATTTCCACACATGTGAATGAAGGTGCAAGAGCAATAGCCAGAAGAATCGCAGGTGTTATTAAGCAGGTCATTTCGGTTGCAGAGAAAACAGACCCACCGATTGTAAGCAGTCAGCAGCAGATCATCGGTATCGGTTTAGGATCACCAGGCCTCATTATTGCGGAAAGTGGTATTGTCCACTTTTCTCCGAATTTCCCAGGTTGGTATGATATTCCGTTGTTGGATTACGTCAACGAAGAACTACAAGAAATAGATATTCCCCTCTATATTGACAATGATGTAAATGTCATGGTATTAGGAGAATTGCACCACGGTGCTGGCGTTGGCTTTGACAACATTGTTGGATTAACAATCGGTACAGGGGTTGGAGGCGGTGTCGTCATAGACAAAAAAGTGTATCACGGCAGCTGGAATACAGCAGGTGAATTGGGACATACGATTGTTAAACCTAACGGACGTACATGTGGATGTGGAAACAGAGGATGTCTTGAAGCGTATGCCGGCGCAAGACACATTATAGAAAGAACACAACAACAGATTGTCGCTGGCAGAAAAACTTGCATGAACCCTGACCAATTGACACCGAAAAAGATCGCGGACGCTGCATCAGCAGGTGACGAACTTGCACGTGAGATATTCTCAGAAACTGGAAAACTCATCGGTGTAGCATTAACTTCTATCGCACATATACTTAATCCGCAGATTGCAGTTATCGGTGGTGGTATTTCTGCTGCAGGGGAGGAATTGCTCTTTCAACACATTCGTAAAGAATTCAACAAACGTGTCATGGACATACCCAGTAAAATGCAAATTGTACCAGCAAAATTAGGCAATGATGCTGGACTTGTTGGTGCAGCAATGTTGGCATATACCCACAAAAGAAAGGTTTAGAGGACGGACGATAAAAATGGATACCATCAAAAAAATACAATATAATAGCATGAAAAATACACTAATATGGAAACGGAGCAGTTACATAAT
>VXOP01000141.1 GCA_009839975.1 Candidatus Poribacteria bacterium | reverse complement strand
ATGTTGTAGAAAGAAGCACAATCAAGGATGAATGTGCTACAGTTGCAGTCAATATATTTGGGGTACAGATAAGTACAATCAGACTGCATGTTGTTAAATAAAGAAGCACAATCAAGGATGAATGTGCTACAGACTGATAAAACTATATTCTACGCACGCGACTTTTCGCGTGGGATGACGTGATGCGTTGCACAATCAAGGATGAATGTGCTACAGAGGAAATCAAGATGTGTGATGGGCAGAAAGACGGAACGGAGGATGAATATTGTTGAAGAAAGAAGCACAATCTGACAGATTGTGCTACTGACGAATTAATAAGTTGATTTTTTTATTATAGTTTGCTAATATGTATATAATGGTTTCGGTAGATGCAATTGGATTAACAAAGTTACTGTGATTTAAGTATCATATTGTCAAATTGACTAAAATAAAGGAGATTCAGAAGATGACACGATATAGCGTCTTTGGTGTACTTGTAGCATTAATGATACTGGCCGTTTCTATGTCAGGATTCGCACAAGTGCAAGAAAAAAACCTTGTTGGTTGGTGGTTATTTGATGATGAGACGGAAGAAACGGGCAACTGGGGTGATATCATTCTCCGAGGGGCTGATATAAAAAATGGAAAAATGGTTTTAACACGCGACAACTGGGCGAATTCCATTGAATATAACGGTCCAGATATTAGTGATGTAACATTAGCGAGTTGGGTAACTTTAAACGATCTGGGACATACTCACGGTTCTGCTCTTACTTTAGATAGAACTGATCTTGATCAGTTTGTTGCGATTGTATATGCAGAACGTCAAGCGAGACAATGGATGCCGGGTAGCAGCCATTTTAGACGAACGAGTGATTTTCCAGATGTGGTAAATGAAGATAAAACAGGTGAGATGGTGTTACTCACCATTACATATAAACTTGATGGTGGTCAATATATGATTACCGGTTACCGTAATGACGAAAGTATGGGTAGTTTCACAAAAGGTGATAAAAGAACCTGGACGAAAGATAATGCTGAAGCAATTTGGGGTGCAAGACATTCTACAAATGTTGATGGTAGGGTTAGTAATTCTATAACTGCTGATATTGAAGAATCTCGTATTTACAATGTTGCCTTGACTGAGGCTGAAGTCAAATCAATGTATAAGGGAGACCTTGCGGTTGAAGCACGTGATAAACTCGCTACTCGTTGGGCGAAAATCAAAAGGTAATAATCTTTTTCAGCAGTTCAAGATAACTATAAGGTTTACCTGGATCCGCTTACTTAGGTAAACCTTCAACAATATAAAAAGGAGTTGTATTCATGAGGACAAAAGTTTGCAGTGTATTTGCACTATTGATAATGTTGAGCATGTCATTATCAGTTTTTGCACAAGTGCAAGAAGATAGTCTCGTTGGATGGTGGCGATTTGATACTATGGCAGATGAAACAGGCAACTGGGGAGATATTGCTCTCCACGGAGCTACGTTGGTAGAAGGTCAATTGGTGGTAGAAACTGGCAAATGGGCACATGCTTTGGATTACACAGGTCCAGAGATCACAGAGTTGACATTGGCATCCTGGTTAAGTTTAGATAATTATGCCAGGACAAACGGTTCTGCACTAACACTAGATAAAGTGACCGTGGATCAGTTCTGCGGTATCATTTGGGCGGAAAGAGTTGACCGACAGTGGATGCCTGGTAGCAGTCATTTCCGAAGAACAGATGATTTTCCGCGTGCCGTCACTGAAACAGATTCTGGAGACCTGCATTTTATAGCGATTACCTATAAGAATGTTAGCAACCAGTACGAAATTACAGGATACCGAAATGGCGAAAGTATGGGAAGTTTCACGAAAGGTGATTTAAGAACTTGGCCTGCTGGTGATGCCGAAGCTGTTTGGGGTAAACGGCATACTAATGGACTTACTGGACCAGGCGATCTTAATGCTCACATTGAGGAGTCGCGAATTTACAATGTTGCATTGACAGCAGATGAAATAGAGACTTTGCAAATAGAAGGACTTACACTTGTTGAACCGCAAGGGAAACTCGCCACCCAGTGGGGTGCATTAAAGTTCAAGTAATTTTCCTTACACTATTTAAAGGCTGGTAGTTATGTTGCTATCAGCCTTTTTGTTGTTGAATCAGTCGGGTAAAATCCTATATCCACTACTAATGCCTGTTACCATTCCGACTATTGCCCATAAACCTGCACAGGTCATTTCACCGACGACTAATCCGAGGAATACGGGGCGCGCTTTCCTGTATGCCTTCAATCCACCATATTTGACGATGGCAAATTTCATACCCCAACCGAGAAAGATTGAAAACCATAGTTTAAATATTGCCCAAGAACTCAACATCGTGTATCCGATTGGATGTAGGGGCCACCATACGAATGTCTGACGCATCCACATGAGCCATCCCGTGAAGCCTCCACCGAACAGTATAAATCCGGTGTTTGTCCAATCTGTACCTGTTTTTGGACTTACAAGTAACCCTTCAAGTTGCCGCATAAACCAACTGCCTCCCATATAAGGGGCACCGTGTGCATACCCAACTTTAATCGCAGAATAATAGGATACTCCAAGACCTATCACCATTGCTGCCCCCATTGCCATCAGGAGTTGCCTGCGTTTAACGCGTGCATCGTCTGCTGCTTTTAGTCCATTCATGATGTTAGGCATCATGAATTCTCTTAGGTCAAGTGTTAGACAGACTGGATGCATCATCAGCGATGTTAATGATGAGGGGTGTATTCTTGAAGTTCCCAAGGTTGTTAGGAAAAAACTCTGTGGTGAGAAAGATGGATTGATAAATGGAATGCCACCGTTGATAACCTGCCACGTCAAGACAATATACATCGCAAGCAGAAATAAAACAAAACCTAAAGCGAAGAGGATAGACATTCCCATCAGATGATTGAAGAATACAAGGACACAGATTCCACCAATAAGTCCGAACACAGTTACACCATAGGGTAATGCTTCATCTGATGTTCGGAATTGAAACATGTTCTTGATGTGGTGCCGCGTTTTCCACAGTGCAATTGCAACGAACACAAGACATGCGCCTGCCTCTTGGGCAGCACTAAACGATTTAGCTGTCCATTGAACGCCGGGTCCTGATGTTAGCTGAAATCCAAGCATGACACCAATGAGACATTGCAGTTTGTAAAACACAAAGAAGAACCATATACTAAAGGATACTTCTAAAGTGAGCAGATAACTGAATCCGACCATTGACCAGAAGATAACAATCTGAAGTGGACGTAAAGCGATCCACGGACTCTCTGTTAGGTATTGATTTAGCCAAAAATCGCGTGGTATGTGTGGTACTGAGGGAAAGAAGGTATGGAGTCCATTTATCGTATGGAGAAATACGGGGAATGCAAATCCGATCCATAATGCGCTGTTCCTAAAGAGTGGTGGTAGTCTTCCTCTATCTTGAATCGCCATTTCGACCGGTAGTTTGACAAGTGGAAAGGCACAACGTTCATGCGCAACCCACTGTCTGCGGAGCAATACCGATAGACAGATCATGACAAAATAGATAACAATAACATAGGCACTCCAGATAAGGATTGGCAATATCCAAGCACTCCACGGGACTGCTTCTCCAGCGAAAAGCCCTTCAAAAAAGGAGCGGATAGCAGTCTCATCACGGACAACACGCCACTGTGGAATATAGTGAAAAAAGAGGGATTCCCAGTCGTTTTCTGGTGTAGCAAAGTACTTGTAAGAGATCATTGGACTGAGTGCATAACGCATCATACCTGATGATGGAATTCCTGCGGGAGCAAGCATGATACACCAGATCGTGATCAGTTCACCAGGTGTAAATGCTGATGTAGGGTGCATCTGCTTTAATATGCCGTTTATACCTAAAACAAAAATAGTAAGCACGAAGAAAGGGGCGACAGGAAAGTGTCCACCTGCCAAGAAGATGTTGCGGATAACGTAATCGTTATATGGTGCGAGAAGACACTCAAGGGTTGCACATACTAAACCGATGAGAATTGCACGCCGAGATAGGCTTGTGCGTGATCGTTGCTGAATCAATGTCGATTCCCTTCTGTAATTGATGAAACTTGACGTAATTATA
>VXOP01000122.1 GCA_009839975.1 Candidatus Poribacteria bacterium | reverse complement strand
CATGGGAGCCCGGAAACCGGGTATTTCAAATTCGCACGGGAATTTATCAACGAGAGGCAATTTTAGACTTTACCAATACCTGGAATAATCCCGGGATAACTGAAACGGGGAAAAACTTTTTTTGGGGAATCCAAGCTGAAATTGAAAGAGACCCAAATATTAAACATGGAATTATAGTCCATTCTTCCGTAATTGAACAACTAAGGGGCATCCCGAAGAATGAGAACGTCTGTTTCTTGACAGATTTTCAAGCACTGGAAGGATTAGAAACCGATTTTCAAGAGGCACAGGTCATTTGGATAGTTGGCTTGCCGGAAATAGAACCACGTGACACTTTGAGACGCGCTCAGATGTTGTTCGGAAACGACGAAGAACCCTTCTCTTATGACAGAGAATCTAAGACTTACCAGTATGAAGACCCGCGTGTCCAGAGTGTCTATGAAAAAGAAATATTCCGTATAATCAAAAAGATTATAAAATTAGCTCAGCTGAACCGTATAGCAAACAAGACAATTATGTTGATCACGGGTATGCGAATTTCTGAAATCACCGACAGACCTGAAACACTACTTTTTGACTGGGCAGATATAGAGGCAGCCGGCAGGTTAGACAAAATGCCCGAGGCGATAGCAACACGCGAAGGTTTTGAAGCAGAACGCGACAATATGACGACTGAGACACCAAGAAGAGAGGTAGAGAGAATATTGGGATGCTCTACAAGACAGGCGAACCGAGTGCTGCGGAGAATGAGGGGCGGAGCACTAGCACGTGTGCCTTTCCGCGATCAAATTCTTGAACTCCTCGCGGATGGCGAAATGACAACACCAGAAATCGTTGAGGCAATTGAGGGACATCCGAAAGCAATCAATTCAAAACTCACCCGCATGGTAGAAACAGGTGAAATTGTAAAAATCAAACGCGGTTTGTATAAACTGCCGAATATGTAAATGCTGTTTTCTGTTTCAACTTTGCCAGAGGCTCGCTACCTGTTATAACCACGGTGTCCGATCTATCTCACTGCTCATACATAACGTCAGCAAAAATGTCTTCTAAGGAATGTTCGACTTCAACCAATTGCCGTAGTTGGACACCCGTTTCATGAGCAACCTTAAAAAACAATTCACCATCTGAATTGTGCTGTGTTTCTGTCGTTACATATACATGTCCATCGGGTCGTAATTCTGTCTGATACTGATGTCGTTGTAATGCAGCTATATAGTCATCACGGTCTCCTATTATTTTCAGGTCGAATGCTCTCACATCTTTCTTTCTAAGTTCATCAATCTTACCGTGTACAGCAAGACTCCCGTTTGAGAGACCTAATACCGTCTGACATGTAGACTCAACGTCAGGTAATAGATGTGAAGACAATAAAACATCTATGCCTTTATCCTCTGATATATCTTTTACGAGCACCAGCATCTCCTCTCTACCGCTTGTATCCATACCATTTGTTGGTTCATCAAGTAGCAATAATTTAGGATCATGCACCAATGCCTGTGCAAGTTTTATCCGTTGACGCATCCCGGCAGAATACCCGCTTATAGAACGGTAACGTTCTTCATCTACACCAACGTAATACAAGACCTCATGTGCGCGTTGCATCGCATCACGAAATGGCATACCGCAGAGTTGTCCAGCATAAGCAACCAATTGAACAGCATTCATCGTTGGAATTAAACAATCATCTTCAGGCATATATCCAACGCGTTCCCGAATATTGACCTGCTGAGTTTCCACCTCCATATCAAAAACCTTTGCTGATCCACGCGTTGGTTTTACAAATCCAAGTAACATCTTTATCAACGTGCTTTTTCCTGCACCGTTAGGACCCAACAAACCGATTGCCCCACCTGATGCCATTTCTATTGACAGATCATCAAGCGCAATAGTTGTGCCGAAAGTTACTGATACGTTGTTAAGTTCAAAAAGCATAGTAAAATGTATGTAGCACAATCTGTCAGATTGTGCCATAAGTAGCGCAAACTGGCAGTTCACATTACGATTTATAGATACGTTGGACGCGTTTACCAATCCGTGTTAGAATTTCATAAGGAATAGTATTCGCTTTTTCTGCTAACGCCTCAATACTTATCTCTTCTTCACCTTGTTTTCCTAAGAGTACAACTTCACTTCCAATCCTTACATAATCAGATTCCTCTAACTTAACAACCATACTATCCATACAGATACGTCCAAGAATTGGACATCGTTTTCCATTTATCAAAACTTCACCAATTCCAGACAATGCGCGCGGATACCCATCCCCGAACCCGACACGCAATCCCGCGATACGGATTCGATGCGGTGCCTTATATTCTAATCCATAACTTACGCCTTCACCCGCTTCAATTTCATCAATCCAATGAACATGTGTCTTCCAAGTAAGGGCAGGATACAAGGGTAATGCTCTTTTTTCACCAGGATAGATACCATACAGACTCAATCCTGGACGCAAAGCATTAAAACGAGAATCTGGAATTTCAAGTGTAGCAGCACTGTTTGCTGTATGTACAATAGGAATACGGGGCTTAATCGTTAACAGAGGGTAAAACCTATTGAGTTGGACATGTGCGAAACTCTTATCTTCTTCGTGTGCAGTTGCAAAGTGAGTGAAAATCCCTTCTACTTCAATATTCGGCAATGTCCTGAGACGTTCAATGAATTCACCTGTCTCTGTGTAACAGACCCCGCTACGATTCATCCCCGTATTGACATTAACATGGACTCTAATCTTACCATGTGGTGTATGTGTGGCTAATATGTCACCCTTTTCTAACAAATCATTCAGACGAATAGCCAAATCCCAATTATCAATAGCAGGAGTCAATGCATGGAGCAGAATATCCTCAGCATATTCTGGCATGGGCGTGTAAAGAATTAGGATAGGTGTACTGATGTCTGCTTGACGGAGTTCAATAGCCTCTTCCACAGTTGCAACAGCAAACATATCAACAACTGACGTTAACGTCTCGGCAACAGGAATAACACCGTGTCCATAAGCATCCGCTTTCACGACTGCAATTAATTTACCGCTTGTATATACTTTTAATGATTCAGCGTTTTCTTTAATATCCAATAGATCAACTATCAGATGCGTTTGATTAATCTCATACACAAGCGATCTCCACTATCTTACCGTATCTCAGTCAATGTCCCTTCAACACCAATTAGCGTTAGTTTTCGTAACAACCATGCATCTTCCATAACATTCACGATTTCCAACGTCAGTGATAACTCATAATTACCGGGGGCAGTGATAACTGAGGAGACATCAATTTCATCTCCAATCATCTGGGGTTCATTAGGTTGAACTGCACCGATTGTTCTATCTTGAACAACTGATATACTGTTGATAGTAATACTCAAGAATGCACCCGCGCGTGCCGTATCCTGTAATATCTCATACCGGAGTTTTATATTCTCTCGAAAAATTTCATCTACTTTCAAACTATATGATAAGGTCTGCGTGAAGGTATTTCCTTGCCAATAACGATTCGGCGTTGCAATAATAGCGTGTCCAATACCAACTTCAATTCGTATGTCTTGTCTGTCTGAGACATTTCCATCCGTAACTTCAAGTGAAATAGTATTAGTACCAGCAGACTCAGGAGCAACATAAACAACGCTGTTTCCGTCCCCTACAATTCTACCATTACTGACTTTCCAAATGAAATCTAACGCCGATGCATCACCAGAATAGTCAACTGTTGCTGTGATGGTAGTCGTGTCCCCGATATTGAGCATTTGTGTATCTGCATTTAGCGTAATCTCAAGTGTTTCTGCATCAATGTTCAGCAGATTATCAGTTTCACATGCTGATATAAGGCACAATGCACTCAACAAAAAGAAAATTTGGACATAAAATTGGAATTGCTGCCGCATCGTAGTCATCAGTCAGTTATCCTATATTTGGGTTTTCTACGCTGTAATCCTAAAACAATTTTAGCATGATTCTTGCACCTTGTCAATCGTAAGGATACTAAAGTCAAATTCAATGTATAGTAAACATTGAAATTTATGAGACATTACTGTAGCACAATCTGCCAGATTGTGCCTGTTGATCTCATTGTGAAGCCAGTCAATATGTTAACTTGCATTAATTCTAAAGTTCTCTAAAAAAAATGCTA
>VXOP01000218.1 GCA_009839975.1 Candidatus Poribacteria bacterium | reverse complement strand
AAACATCATATCGCACCTACCGAGTTTGAGATATTGAGAATTACCGAATTAATAACTTAATCTTCATAAAGTTTGTGCTACAAGGTGGCAACTTAGGTTATTTTAGTAAAACTGAAGTCATCAGAAAACGTCTTGACGTCTGATGATTAACATGGTATCCTTTTTAGTATGCAAACAATGAACAAACTTCCAAATATTGAGTCAGATGCTGTTTTTGATTTTGGAGAACTCGGATGTGGTGACCTTATCGTTGCATTATTGAAAGCGATGAGGACTCTTGAATCAGGACAGATCGCACAAGTTCATGCTGTAGATCCCGGTGCACCTGTAGATATAGCAGCATGGTGTAACATGATAGGCAATGACCTTCTCGCAGACTGTTGCGGCGAAGACAGTGCCTATTTTTATATTAAAAAAGGAGATAGAACTTAATGTCTAAACTGATGATAAGCATTACGCACGCTAAAGATAACACCGACAAAGCAACTGTCGGTTTTGTTGTTGCAAATGCTTCTGTAGCCTCTGGTGTTGAAACCGTTGTTTTTCTTAGCACAGAAGGTGTGCATTTATCACAAGATGGGTACGCAGATGATATACACGAGGAAGGTTTCGCACCGTTGAAACAACTCATGACAGACTTTACTGAGGTTGGCGGAACAATCTGGGTCTGTTCACCATGTTTCAAAAAGCGCAACCTTGATGAAGAAAACCTTGTAGAGAGTGCCGTCATCGTTGGTGGTGCTAAGGCTGTTGAGTTTTTAATAACTGGCGGATCAAGTCTTACCTATTGACATTTGCGAAAGAAGTTTCTGCTATATTTAGCAGGAATTTTCATAAGGATTCGGCTGAATCCCAAACCTAAACTGAGAGTTTCCCTCCGATTATGGAAAAGGTTTCCTTACGAAAGTAAATTGTGCATGTTTGATACACTGTTTGTTGCACAGGCAACTTTTTCCAGAGGAGGGATACTCATTCAAATGCTAAAAAGACACACTTTGAAAAAGATATAATTCATCAGTCCTGCCAAAAACTCCCAGTAGTCCATTTCAATAAACATCATTACTTACGATCAGTATATCGGTATCCAAATACAATCTTTATGGTATTATAAGCACATGCGAGAAGAAGATTTACAAGCCCCTGAAAGTCTACAGACACCACATATCTGTGAAGGCGGGAACCTTGACTGCGGTTCCGGTCTCCTGCTTCTGATTCGGAAATCAATGGAGGAAGTGCCGGATGGTGATGTGTTGGAGATTCGCAGTACAGAGATTAGCGTCAAAGAGGATCTCCCCGCCTGGTGTCGTATGACAGAGAATCCCTATCTTGGGTGGAGACCTGCACCTGCACACAACAAATATTTCGTTCAACGTGGAGAAGCGGAACAGGATGCTGATGCTGCTTATGCGCAAGCACGAGACTATAGATGGCAGACTCGTATCCATTGGGATGGGGGTTTACAAGCGAAGGTTTTCTGTAGAAATCATTCGTGGTCGGTAGGTCAACCTGCGAGTTTTGATGTGCGTGATGCTGCTCCGAGTGCCGTTGAGTATGTCTTAGGGGCACTCGGAGCATGTTTGGCAATGGGGTTCCAGATTCGTGCATCTCAGCAGAAAATTGAAATTGATGAATTGGAGATTTCCTTGAATGGACAGATTGATAACATCTTCGTCTTTCTCGGTACGGAACAGGATGGACATAGCGGTTTTAAAGCAGTGCGTGGTACCATCTATGTCGCATCCGATGCGGACGATGAAGTTTTGGAGAAGTTGTGGGAGGAAACGCTTGCTGCTTCCCCAGTGACGAGTACTTTAACTCGTGATGTTGATATTGATGTTGAGCTGCGGGTGGTATAGAACGCAAAAACGATAAGGAGAAAACGAAACCCATAATACCCCCAGGCCGGTAGGTGCGATTTCCTAATCGCACCGGATCCTAAGCGAAAACCTTATATAGAACTGGTTGGGAAAAATCCGGTGCGATTAGGAAATCGCACCTACCGGCCTGGGGGTCGCTAAATTGACACCTATGGGTTACAGATGATGGTGTACCAATAATCACACTGTCAATTGCCGGAAATTATTTTCCAGATATTATTAATATAGGCCTCAGCAAGTTTGAATATTAAATTTGCAGGTGGCACATTGGTGACGGGCGGGGAGACCCCGCCCCTACGGGTTCGGCACCTGCAGGATTATCGGAAAATTGATAATTCATTACTTAAATATTGCTTAAAAAGGACTGTGACATGGCAAAAGGAAAATGGGATCGTGTCGTTCTTCGAGAGATATGTGACTCAGTAAAATATGGTTACACCGCTAGCGCGAAGTCAGAACCGATTGGTCCCAAATTCCTCAGAATTACAGACATTATGCCAGACCAAATTGATTGGGTATCCGTTCCGTATTGTGAAATAGATGATGATAAGTTAAATAAGTATCTTTTGAAAGAAGGAGACATTGTCATTGCCCGAACAGGCACACCAGGTTACGCCAAGCGGATCAGAGCAGATCACCAAGCTGTTTTTGCCTCCTACTTGGTACGGATCCGTGTGGATCCGAAGTGCGACAGTCAATATGTTGGATATGTCATTGAATCCGCTGAATACAAACAATTTGTCGAACTAAACCGTGGTGGCGCAGCTCAACCCCATGCCAATGCACAAATCCTCACTTCGTTTCCAATACCACTTCCACCCCTCCCAATCCAACACAAAATCGCCGCCATCCTCAGCACCTACGACGATCTCATAGAAAACAACACCCGCCGTATCAAAATCCTTGAAGACATGGCACAAACCCTCTACCGAGAATGGTTCGTCCAATACCGATTTCCCGGACATGAGAACGTCCCAATGGTCCAATCCGAGTTGGGACCGATACCGCAGGGATGGGAAGTTAAAATGCTTGGTGAAATGTGTAATGTTTTAATGGGACAATCACCAAAATCAGAATTCTACAATAAGATAGGTGAAGGATTACCTTTTCATCAAGGAGTTACGGACTTTGGATCACGATATCCAACAGATAGAGTCTATTGCACTATTCAAAAGCGCATTGCCGAGATAGATGACATATTATTTAGCGTTCGTGCTCCTGTTGGACGAATCAACATTGCAAATAAGAGGATCATAATTGGTCGTGGTCTTTCTGCAATACGAAGCAAAAGTAATCATCAACATTTTATAATTCACCAATTGAAAGACAGATTTCAAGAGGAAGATACAATGGGCAGCGGTACTATTTTCAATGCAATCACAAAGGCGGATCTTTTAGGAATTCAACTCCTGAAACCTATAATCCACCTTATTGCAAAGTTTGAGAAAACCGTCCAACCAATCTCATCAGAATTAGCCAACCTAACTATAAAAAACAACAACCTCCGTCAAACCCGCGACCTCCTCCTTCCCAAACTCATCTCCGGCGAAATAGATGTATCCCAACTTGATATTGCTACTGATGAAGTCCAACCAAATCAAGGCGGAACACCTATCCGTTATTCGTAGAAACAACGGACCTGGCATCAATGTCAATAATCCGCGCAATTCGTGTCCTCCGTGATAATCCGAGATTCAGACAGCACACCTGCGATAAACTGGACACAATTGCTCGCAACACCAAAAGCAATTGACAAGTACAACCGTGAAGATGTATAATTGGTCTGATATAGACAGGGCAAGTTTCGGATGCACACAAGTATGATGAACACTAATCATAAGATGGTATAGTTGTTATATTCTGGTGAACAATAGTTTGAATCTTTTGAGAGAAGTTGAATAGGAACAAGACAATAAGTATAACAATTTCGTGCTTTTTGCTTGACACACGATTTATATCTGTGTTATACTACATATCACACTATCTGTGTTATACTACATAATACCGGAATCTTACACTCTATTATTAACTCTATAAACTGCCACAATACGAACAGAAATGAAAACATTACAGTGTGATAAAAACAAAATTTTTTTGAGGATCCAATTTTAACCCCAATGCAACCACACAGGCACTGCTCCCAATGCCAATTTATCAATGTTACGAACTGTAAGAAATTCGTAACATTTTATAAGAAGGAGATATAACAACAAGTTAAAAGAAAAACATAATGAATTTGCTGTAAAATGTCTCGCTACATTCACGCGATGAATTCTTTCAGAGTCACCGTA
>VXOP01000148.1 GCA_009839975.1 Candidatus Poribacteria bacterium | reverse complement strand
CATGAGATCATGGATGCTTAGAATTCCATCACCGGTAATATCAGATTCGTGTAGTAAGAGATTGATGACTGATGGAACGTCCCACAAGAGTATTGTTCCGCCCCAACTGGCGGTTGCGAGTGCGGTACCATCCGGATTGAATGCAATGCTTGCAACACCGTTCTGATGACCGAGTATCGCTGATTGGAGTTCACCACTATCTGGATCCCAAAACCGGACTATGCTTTCCTCATGAAAATCCGCTGTAGCAAGCGTTTTGCCATTTGGACTGAATGCAATGAGAGATAGATCGCTGGTATGTCCAGAGATTATTGTTTTTCTCGTGCGAGTTGCGATATTATACAGATGTATTTCGCCATTTGCGTATAGGGTAGCGATTGTTTTTCCATCGGGACTGAAAGCAGAGGCACTGGTTTTGTTAGAGGTACTTGAGAAGGTTGCTATAAGTTGTCTACTTGAGGTGTCCCATACAGATGTCTCAGACTTTTCTCCACTCGATACCATCATACCATCAGGACTAAACAGTACACGTCCAACACCTTCACCATTTAAGTCTATATCCCCATCAGTTCTCGCTTTACCAGCAATAGTCCATAGCGGATTTCCTGTTGCTGTATCCCAGAAAATAGCTTTCTTGTCACTCCCGCAACTCACAAGCACTTGTCCATCTGGACTGTAAGCAACATGATATGTTGCCGTTCTGTCTCCGAAAAGTATCTGTTTCTGTATACCTGATTCTGTGTCCCACAATCGGACTGTTGGGTCTTTACCATACCAGTCACTTTCGTAATTAGGACCACTGGCACTGGCAATTGTACGACCATCAGGACTGAACGCTACGGATAATACGACACCTGTATGTCCCGTGTAGGATCTTATGTTTTCACCTGTTGTGATATCCCACAATCGTACTATTCTATCGTCACCACCGCTAACAATTGTTTTTCCATCAGGACTAAAATTTATACTGTTCAAACCGCTTGTATGTCCGTTTATTGTAACTCTTGGTTGAAGGTTTTTTGCATCCCACAAGATAATTGTGCTATCCCAACTTGCACTTGCGATCGTTTTTCCATCAGGACTAAACGCGGTACTTACAACAGTATCTGTATGATTCGGCAAAGTGTTCTTGTAGTTACCATCAATATCCCACAGAACTACTGTGTTATCTCTGCTGCCACTTGCGATTGTTTTTCCATCAAGACTGAAAGCAACGGTCAAAACTGTGTCTCCATGTCCAAGAAGGGTATCTTTAAGGGTCTTAGTTCCTACGTCCCACAGACGCACGAATGAAAAGTTCGACCAGCCGTTACCACTTGCTATCGTGTTTCCATCCGGACTATATGCTATATGTCTGATCTGTTCAAAACCCTCTGTTGTTAAAGTCGCTTTTAATCTACCGGTATTAAGGTCCCACAACTTAATCGTATCATTATCGTTATAGTCATCATTCCCACTCGTTGCGATAGTTTTTCCATCCGGACTCATAGCCAAACTTTCAACGTAGTCATCATATGCGACAAAGTTCAATATTTGCTTTCCTGATGCCACATCCCAAAGTTTTACCGTTTCATCACTCCAGCTTGCTGTTGCGAGTGTTTTCCCATCTGGACTAAATGCTATGCTTGAGACTGCCCCCTGATGTCCTGTCAATGTCTGTTTCAGTTTTCCTGTGTTAACATCCCAAAAATGGAACTTTTGATAATGTCCACTTGCGAGTGTTTTCCCATCTGGACTGAAAGCGACACTATTTGCAATGCCCGATTCACTAACGAGGAGGTTTCTTTCTTTACCTGTAAACCCATCGTAGATCCAAATTCCTACAGTAGTCGGGACTGCCAGCAAAGAACTGTCAGGTGAAAAGGTGACATGACCATAAACCCTACCTTTTCCAATTCGCATTTTAGCACCCATCGGTAGTCCCAATTTTGTGTAGTCCTGCGATTCTGCATTCGGAAGGAGGAACATAGAAATTAGCAATAGAATGCCAAGTGTTAGTCGTATTGTTTTCATCAGACTTTATCTCCTATTTCAGAATTACCATGCGTCGTGTTGCGGTGAATTTTCCAGCAAACAGGGTGTAGTAATATATTCCGCTTGCAACCCTTTCACCAAATTCATTCTTACCGTTCCAATACGCTGCTTTGTTTCGGCTTTGATATACGCCTGCTTGTTGATGTCCTAATTCCAATGTGCGCACCAGACGACCATCAAAAGAATAGATATGCACTTTCACATCCGTAGCAGATGCCAATTGGTACGGTATCCACGTTTCAGGATTGAACGGATTCGGGTAATTGGGGAATAGTTTTGTAGCCTGACGGTTGACATCTTCAGCAAGTTTTGCGGTGGTTTCTATTGTATCAATGAATGGCGTCACATCCCAAAAGAGCACTGTTCCGTCCCCACTGCCGCTGATAAGGGTGCTTCCATCATGAACAAACAGGATATCGCGGACTCCAGACGTATGTCCTTTTAGGATTTTTTTCTGTTCACCAGAGGTGACATCCCATAGGCGTATCGTACTGTCGTACCACCCGCCACTACTGACGAGTGTGCCACCATCTTTACTAAAAGCAAGACAATTTACCGTATCAGTATGTCCTGTGAGTAGATGTATAGGTTCTTCAGTAACAACATCCCATAGTATAATCGTTTTATCTTTACCACCACTTGCGAGTATACTTGCGTCATTGTTAAAAACAACACTATATACCTGATCAGAATGTCCATTAAAAGTTGCGGTGTTTTTTCTGGTAGCGACATCCCACAGTTTTACAGTGTTGTCATTACTGCCACTTGCAAGTGTTTTGCCATCAAAACTAATATCAATTGTCCTAACACCATCCGTGTGTCCGACAAATGCTGCTGCAGGTATCCGTCCTGCAGCCCATAAATGTATCGCTGTAAAGCGGTCATACGCACTAACAAGGAATCTTCCATCCGGACTGTAAGTCAGTGCGGAATCTAAATTACTACGGCTTAGTCTCTCTTCACCAAAATCTTTGAGTGTGGCGATATGTAGTGACCGTTCTATATCCCACAAAAGTATCCATTCACCCGACTTACTTGCGAGTATGTTCCCATCTGGACTGAAGGCTAAACTGGTATTATAGTACCAATCATCAACATATAGCATTCCCTTATATTCAGAGGTCTTAGGATTCACAAGGTGTATTTCATCCTTATTTCCGGTAGCGAGTGTATTTCCATCAGGACTCAACGCCATTGAGAAAACTCCTTGTGTGTGTCCTGGGATTGCCATTTTACGAGCCCCACTTTCAAAGTCCCATAGAAATAGCTCATCGGCATAACTGCTTGCCATGGTGCTGCCATCGGGACTGATTGTGATGGACCCAATTCCATCTTTGTGTCCACTCAGTTCACCTCTAATCATTTGTGTGTCAAAATCCCAGAGAAACATACCTTTCCAACCACCGGTAATGAGTGTTTTGCCATCTCCACTCAATGCCATTCTATAGGATGGTGGTGTCCGTATAGTCTCCTTTTCTCCAGAGGCTATATCCCAGAAAGTGATTGAATAATGCGTTGCACTTACCAAGGTGTTACCATCCAGACTGAAGATAAGTCTATCAATATGTTGAACGTATTCTGATAAAACCTTGATGCTTGTGGCAGATGCGACGTCCCACAATCTTAATATACCAAATATACCACCTGAACCCACACTTGCCAGCATCGTGCCATCTGCATTGAATTCAAGTGTGTGAATGCGATCAGTAAGTGCAACGAATGTTGTCTTTTGTTCTCCAGTTGTTAGATCCCATATACGAATCCCCATTTCATTAGCATCAGCAAACGTGTGTCCATCTGGACTGAAAGCAATCCTATATAATCCTGAAAAGTCACCTTTTAGTGTTACGTTGACACTGTTATCTATTAGGTTTCGCACCTGTACAGTGTTGTCAGGTCTCAAACATAGATATATTTCAGCGTAAGGGTTTAGCTTGTAAGAATCATACTCAGGATTGCGCGGGATTAAATCCAGTTCCTTACCTGTGTGCGCATCATATTTCCAAATACCGACAGAACTATCGGCGTATAACCGTTTCCCATCAGGAGAAAAAGTTACATCCCCGACACCTCCCTTACCGAGCCGTAATGTGGCATGTTCAGGTAAATGCCACCTTGTATCTGTCTCTAATCCA
>VXOP01000380.1 GCA_009839975.1 Candidatus Poribacteria bacterium | reverse complement strand
GTATATTCTCTGCATAATTCTCCCCTGCATAGTTTAAAATATCTTTTCATTTTTTCTCCTTAGAAAACTGAGAACGGGGTGATGAAAGAAATCATCCCCTGTCCTCCAGTTTTAAAAATTAAGTTTATACAAGAGTTTCACATTCCGTCCCGGTTCCGGCATTGCCGATTTGATGCGGGACAGGTGTTCACGGTACGTTATATCAAAAAGGTTTTCAATCTCAAAAACAACCATGTTCTCAAGCTGCCACCGCGAAAAATTGAAATAAGTTCCGATATCATAGACAAGATAGCCGTCTGTCGGTTCCTCAAATTCACCGAGACGAGTCTGACTGCCTGAGAAACGGGACGCAACATACAAATGCCACGGAGCAGGCGTGTAACTGATGACGAATTTACCGTTAAGAGGTGGGACACGCTCCAACGGTCGCCCATTGGCTTGAATCGTTCCGTTGACGTAACTCATATTGAGCTGAAGATGAACCTGCGGCAGTACCTCACCACCTATTTGGATTTCAGCTCCATCCATCACAACGTCGTTTCCCATGTATTGATAAATCCACAACCATCCTGCTGCGCCGCTACCCCACTCTTTCTCACCGCTGTTCGTGGGAACGAGATAGTTCTGTATCTGATTCCTGAAAAGAGCAAAATTGAATCTGAATCTGTCATCTGCGTATTTGACAAAGAGTTCAGTACCGTATCCGTTTTCGGGCCCCAGTTCTGCATTGCCGATTTCGTAGGAATAGACAGCCAAGTGGGGACCATCGCTGAAAAGTTCCTCGATACCCGGTGCGCGAAACGTTTTCATCAGGGTTACCCCAGTACTCAACTTATCCGTCCAATGGTAAATTCCAGAGGTGGCACCAGAGAAACCGTTGAAATCGCGACGTTGGACGGTGCCGGCTCGGACAACTGCCCCAGGCCTAAACGGTTCCGAACGCCTAAGATCGTAGCGGATTGCTCCTTGTAAGGTCAATTTGTCAAAGTTGAGCTGGTTTAGATAAAATCCTGCCAACGCGAATTCACGGGTGTGCGGGGTCCAGTAAAATCCGTCTGTGGCATGGTCTCGGTATTCCCACGAAATACCTGCAATCGCGTTTTCGAAGAGATGAGCCATCACTGAGACGTTGTAGGTTAACAGACCGAATTCAACACCAAGTCTTCCGTTGGACTCGTACTCTTGATGTTGATAACGCGTATAGGCAGTCTGGAGTTTTACCTTTTCAAGCACTGCTGTATTGAAGCGGTACTCCATCTGTCCTTCATAACGTTGCTTGTCAAGTTCTATGTTAACACCACTAATATGTCCCTCTGGTGAACCGGGAACACCGTAATCTGAGCGATAACTGCTGCCAGATGCACCGATGAAACCCCACGGCTTAATCAGCGAAGCACCACCTGAAAAATTAACATTTGAAAGTCCGGTGTTTTTGAGCACACCTATCGGTGTCTGTATGTCAGATGCAAGACGCCGATTCCATTCTACATTACCCGCAAAATCACCAACTGGGAACGTAAAACCTGTTGTTCCGGTCAAACCTGAGTTTACAGATTCACCTTGGAACGTTAGATGCATGTCAAGCTGTCTCGGTAGAATTTGCGGTATGTGATTGCTTTTAACATTAATAACACCGCCCAACGTACTTGAACCGTAAATAAGCGATGCGGGACCACGCGTAATTTCAACCCCCTCGGCAGTCGTCGGATCGATGGATACGGCATGATCGGCACTAGACGCAGATTTGTCACCAGTGCGTTCGCCGTTCTCAAGAATAAGCAGCCTGTCACCCCCCAATCCCCGAATGACAGGACGCGAAATCGCACGACCCATCATCCGTTGCGAAACACCTGTCTCATTTGCCAACGTGTTCGCCAAGGTCATCCCTAAACGTCTTTGGAGTTCTGCTTCATCCAATGCTAAGTCGGTTGTTGCCTCAAACTGTGAAAGAGATCGCTTTGAACCAAATACTGTAACCGTTTGCAGTTGAAACGCCAATGTCTCCAGTTCAATTTGGAGATAAGGAGAAGAGGCATTCACATCAATTACTTGTTCAAAACGTTGATAACCGACTTTCATGCACTCCAACGTCTGATGTCCTTCCGGCACGGTATTAAACTTAAACCGACCGTTGGAATCCGTTCGGACATGTTTCTCAAGTCCCTTAATACGGACCGTAACCCCCTCAAGTCGGTTATTGCTCCGTGTTTCAACAACCTCTCCTTCCAGAGGGCACGTTGTATTTGAAGCACTTTGGGAATCCTTGAGATAGCAAAATAAACATACTATTATTCCAGACACTAATAGGAATAGGTAGGGACGCTTCCTAAGCATCCCTACCGAGAGAGACCTATCCGAACAAGCACAAGTGCTTAACATGGGGTCCCCCTTATTCAACAGTGACTGGTATGAGAAGTGCTGCCGTGTAATCTGGATGGTCCCCGTGAATCAGTTGCAGTTTGATTTCCGTTGTGCCTGCTTTCAGTCCCTCGAGTCCAAACGGTAACGCGTCACCGTGTTCTTCACCTTCATGGTCATGGTCGTCATGATCGTCGTCATGCTCTTCACCTTCATGGTCGTCATGATCGTCGTCATGCTCTTCACCTTCATGGTCATGGTCGTCATGGTCCAGATGAATCTGAATAATAGAGGCATCGTAACCCGTCAGACCCAAACTGAAGGATTCCAAGCCGCCATGGTCATGGTCATGGTCATGGTCATCTTCACCCGGCGGGGGCGCTACTTCATCGAGATGGAGTTCCGCTTCATTCGCGTCAAGAAAATGTACATGTATCTCAATTTCTTCACCAACAGGAACGGTGAGACCGCCTTCATGGTGGCCTTGATGTTGATGATAGACCACTTTTCCATCGATTTCGAGGTTAAAGCCGTCGACATCGGCGTGAATGGGGGCATCCCCATGGTCATGGTCATGGTCATCAACGATTGGGTTGTCATCTTCACCACAACCACCGAAAAATGGTAGCATGGCTACTATAAAGATTAAAACGATTTGCGATACATTAAATGAATTATCGCGTGCATAAAAACTATTGAACATTATATTCTCCTAATATAATCGCTGTGGATATGAATAAACACAGCATCACAGTCTTTTACCAATTTCATAACAGAATTGGCAAGACATACAAAATTATAAACAAATATCAATAACCTAAGAAACAGATGTTGAATCTCTAAAATAGAACATCATGTAGACTGAGACTCATAACACAGTGTCAATCATCTATTTCTATAACTTTATTTTTGAAATGTATAAGTGGATTATAGAATTACCTGAACACGCTGTTCTATGTGTTTAGCGGACCGAACAGATTTAAGTCTGTTGTAGCGCAACATGCATGAAGATTGAACAAATACTTCGGTAATACATCTGATAAACCTTTTCGTAGGGGCGGGGTTTCCCAGCCCGCTTATAAGTCTCATCATAGAAACAAGGTTTCGTAGGGACTGGGTTTCCCAGCCCGCGTATCAGCCAATTAATAACTTAATCTTCATTTAGGTATTGTTCCGATTCTGCACAGCCTGACAGGTCATGTTACAGAAAGGTCCAAGTAACTATATACTTTACGAATTATATTCTAATTGACGTAATTGGGGGGAGCGCGACTGTGAATGTAACGGGTAGGTATTATATCAATGAAACATATCTCAGAAACTATGACCTTGCCATTGCAAGGCCTATTGTATGAGAAGGTGTTAGATTGATAGTCGAATGTGAATTGCGTGTTGATAACAGCACAAGCTGCACAATTTCCGTCAGTATGAGAGTCCTGTTCCTCTTCATTTTCCTGATCACAATGATTTTTCTGATCACAATGATTTTCCTGATCACAATGTTTATGTTCATGGTCATGAACATAGCAACTATACTCATAGCAAGTATGTTTATGCAACAACGGCGCAGAACATAATAAGACTATATAACAGAGTAATCCAGATAAGATAAAGAGTTTTGTGCTTAACTTAGCAAATCTCATAAATATGAATAGACAGTGTTGACAATGTTCCCTAATTTGGTAGTTTAATATGTTTCAACACTTTATTTTACAACTCATGGTATATTATACATTGCATTTCTGCACTTTACAAATGTTTTTGAAAATGTAAATGTTTCTTTATTTGAAATGAATCTTCCTTTTTCATAAATCCAAATG
>VXOP01000226.1 GCA_009839975.1 Candidatus Poribacteria bacterium | reverse complement strand
TGTTTTTCCTGTATTTAATAATTTATTTTTTTAAAAAAATAAAAAAATTAATTTTTATAAATTAAAAAAAAAAAAATACGTTTTAATTTTATTTTTTTTGTGGGTTTTTCGCTAAGCGAAACCCGACACGTTAGTGCAAATCAATACGTGTCGGGTTTAGCTTCGCTCTACCCGACCTACAAATAGGAATTGACAAACCACTAGTTGTTTTGTGCGCCATCATCAATCCAATCAATAAAATATTGGATTTGCTCTGCGGTTAGGGGTGTATGTCCCGGGGGTGGCATTCCCCCACCATCAATACGTTGGACAATACGACTTCCTTTACCATCACCTGCAATAAACGCAGGACCGCTTCCGCCACCATTATTGAAGTTCACATAATCTGTCAGGTTAAGACCTCCTGCTGCTGGTTGACCTGTATGACATCCTACCAATGCACAACTTTCTGCTAAGATCGGTTGAATATCGGTCCTAAAAGTAACAGCCGGTACTTCTGGTTCAACGGGGTCAGGTGTTGGTACAACAGTCACTGGCTCATGGTCATGATCGCTATGATCATCAGTTTCACCAACCATATCCGTAGGAGAATCACCTTCATCCCCACAACCCGTAATGAAAACAGTGGCGAAAATAAGACTGATAGTAAACACTGAAAGCACGATAGTAATCAAACGATTTGAATCTATATTTGACAAGATTCTTTCCTCCCTTATGAGAATTCTTTGAAGCGTTAATATATTTTTTTATAGCATATCACTAAAACAAGAAGATGTCAAATGATATTAATCTGTTTTCAACTGGGATCAGCGATTTTTACTAATTGCTTACCGATATTTCCACCTTTTAGCATGCTGATGAATGCTGCGGGTGCTTTCTCAATACCACCTTTAGCGATTGTCTCCCGGTATTTCAATTGTTCCTGTCTGATCCAGTCTGCCATCTGTAAAAGAGCATCCGCATGTCTGTCTGCAAAATCAAAAACGAGGAATCCTTCAATGCGTGCGCGTTGCGTAATAAGATGCCATAGGAAACGGGGTCCGGTTTCTGGTTTCTCTAAGTTATACTGCGAAATTTGTCCGCAGATAACGACGCGTCCTTTCACTCTAAGATTTGGAAAGACTGCATCGGTTATCTGTCCACCGACATTGTCAAAATAGACATCAATGCCATCAGGACACAGTTCAGCTAACTTTGCTGGATAGTCAGTGACGTTCTTGTAGTTGAATGCTGCATCAAATCCGAGTTCATCAACAATATAATCAATCTTCTCATCTGTTCCAGCAGAACCTACGACACGACATCCTTTGATTTTTGCTATCTGTCCTACGACTGACCCAACAGCACCTGCTGCACCGGAAACAAATACGTTTTCTCCATCTTGGAGTTTGCCAACTTCAAGCAGCCCAACATAAGCTGTCAAACCTGGCATTCCGAGAATACCTATCCCCGTTGATATCGGTGCAATGGACGGATCTATTTTCCGTAATCCATCAACCCCAGAAACGCCGTACTCCTGCCATCCGATGTTTGCATTCACTATATCTCCGACCTGAAAATGTGAATGTTTTGACTCAATTATCTCCGCAATCACACCACCAACCATGACTTCATTGTGCTCAACGTTTGCTGTGTATGAACGGGCAGCATTCATGCGACCACGCATATACGGGTCAACTGAAAGATATAGTGTCTTTAGTAGAACATGTCCATCTGGTGGTTTTGGAATGGGTGTTTCAACGAGTTTGAAATCTGTCTCTTTTGGATATCCAACAGGTCGGGCTGCTAATGTAATTTGTCGGTTCATTCTAACTCCTTTTATTGTATTCAACAGTGTCATTTCCGTGTATGACAATCAGTTCGTGATTCGGTGAATCCCAATTGAAAACCTTTACGATAGGCACTATGACACGCACAGCTAAACCGATGCGTCTTTTATCGGAACGGTTCGCCTCGGAGTGATGTAATGTGCGTTCGTTAAACAGAACGAATTCACCGGGTTGCATCTCAAGGTTGACGTAATTTGATGCGTCGACGTAATCCAAGTCACCCATCAGTCCGAATGCCATATCTGAAGTTGCTTTCACATGCGGTATCACTTTACGATGTGAACCGGGTACTATCTGTAGACAACTATTCTCAAGCGTTGCCGAATCGACGGCGAGCCATGCTGAAATGATAATGGGTGGCTCAAGGGGCCAATAGTTGAAGTCTTGATGCCACGGAATTTCCTTCGCGCCAGGTTCTTTGACAAAGAAATTTGTTCGCCATAGCAGCAAGTCAGGTCCATACAAAGCTGCCATCCGCTTTACAATTGATGGGTGGGTAGCAAGATCATGTATCAGTGGATAATCAAGATGCCGATTGTGTACTCTATTCTTGTGGTCAGGTGCATCCGTTTCGAGTATCTCCTCAATTTCAGGTTGCATCTTAATCATTTCATCAGAATTGCAGAGTGTGTATGGACCAAGAAATCCTTGATGTCTAAAGTGATCAATCTCTTCTTGACTTAACTTATGATTTGTATCGGTCATAGTAGCTCCTTTAGGACATAAATCAACCAATTCTATTTTGTAATATACTTCATTATAGCATCTTTATCGGTTTTTCCAACACTGTTCTTTGGTATTTCATCAATAACGATGAAATGGTCAGGTATCCAGAATTTTGGAAATTCATCAGCCAAATGCTTAGATAATAACTTTGATATGTCTTCATCAGTACTCTCTGACAATGCAACAGCAGCTAAGGGGCGTTCACCCCACTGTTCATCGGGTATACCGACAACTGTGGCATCTTTTACCAATGGATGTTGTATGAGAACTGCTTCTAATGCAGAAGTTGAAATTGATTCTCCTCCGCTTTTAATGAGTGCTTTTGCACGGTCAACAATGTGCATATAACCTTCGCGGTTTATTGTAGCGAGATCACCCGTTCTAAGCCACCCATCCTCAGTAAAGTGTTCCTGTGAAGATTCAGTCCCATAGTAATCACCTGCTGTCCAAATGCCTCTGACCTGTATTTCGCCAATAGTTTCCCCATCCCACGGCAGATCATATTCATCTTCCGATGCAAGTCGGATTTGAACACCTGGAATAGGTCTTCCCTGCATGGATTTGATTCTACTTTTCTGCTTATCTGGTAAGTGGAGATGTTCCCTGCGAAGTGTTGAAAATGTGCCTGTTGGAGACATCTCTGTCATACCCCATGCTTGTCTAACTTCAACACCGAGTTCTTTCTCATAAGCATCAATAAGCGTTGAAGGCATCGCTTCTCCGCCAACTATTATCCGTTGTAATGACGTTACATCCTGTTTTCTTCTTAGTAGTTCTGGTAGTAGTTTCCGCCAAATTGTTGGCACGCCAGCAGAGATCGTAACCCCTGTTTCAGAGATTATATCTACAACAACGTCTAAACCCCTTCCATGCAACACAATATCAGCACCAACGAACATAGCTGCATAAGGTATTCCCCAGGCTAAGGCATGATAGATAGGAACAAGCGGCAGAACGACATCTGATTCTGTGATACCGAAAACGTCTGCCTGATTTACTGCAAATGTATGTAAGAGTACTGAGCGATGGCTGTAAAGTATACCTTTTGGTTCTCCAGTAGTTCCGCTTGTGTAACAGAGTGCCAATGCGGTATTCTCATCTTGAATATTTGGATTAAATGCCTTGTGTTTTCTAGTAATCCATCCTTCATATTCCATTGAAGATTGTCTCTGGTGATATGTCTTGTCAGTGTTGAAGTGGACAGACATTGCGGACCTTATTTTCTCTTGCAATGCTGAAAACTTATCCAAATACGCATCATCAACGAAGAAAAGTTTGTCATCTGCTTGCTGGACAATCTCTGCTTGCTGTTTTGATGTAAGACGTATATTTATCGGATGTATTACACCACCAGCTAAAGGTATTGCATATAAGAGTTCAAGATGTTGATAGGTATTGGAAGCGAAAGTCGCGACTCTATCACCGTAAGCTAATCCGAGATTGTTAATAGCATTCGCTAATTTATCAACCCTTTCACAGAAAGTTGTATAGTCATAAGTATGTATCTTTCCTGTTGGCATTAATGTGTGAACGTATTTATCTCCGTGTATACGTCGCACATGTTCTAAGATTAGATTTAGGGTTAGAGGGTAATTCATTTTAGTTAAATCAACCTTCTGTAGATCAG
>VXOP01000132.1 GCA_009839975.1 Candidatus Poribacteria bacterium | reverse complement strand
CCTACCGCCCTGGATCACGTTAATCTGGTGTAATTTATGCAACAACACCGTTCCGTAATACGCCGATACCTTCAATCTCAACTTCAACGAGATCACCTGCTTTCAAAGCAGTTGTTGTTCCAGGTGTCCCTGTGTAGATAGCATCTCCAGGTTCTAAGGTCATAGATTGAGAGATGAAACTAACGATCACAGGCACAGGAAAGATCAGGTCAGCAGTTGTTTGAGATTGAACCACATCTCCGTTGATTCGTGTTTCCAATTGAAGGTCGTTGTAGTCAACATCAATTGCAATAACAGGTCCCATAGGCCCAAAAGTATCGGATGCCTTTGCGCGCCACCATTGCAAGTCGTTCTTCTGCCAGGTGCGTGCGCTTACATCGTTTCCGCAGGTTACACCTAAGATATTCTCAGCAGCTTCCTCAGGCGTTGCTTTCTGTGTTCTCTCTTTCATGATCACCACCAGTTCGCCTTCCGCATGCACATCGTTATCACCTTCAGGAAGTACAATTTCACCTTCAGGATCATTTATGCATGATGGTGTCTTGATGAATATTTCAGGATTATTAGGCTCTGCTGCATCCCCTAAATGACTGCGATAATTTAAGCCAACAGCGAGTACTTTTGAAGGTTTTGTGGGGGCAAGCAGTTTAACATCTTCTAAACGGATGGTATCTCCCGTTTCGTTGAAATCAGTAAACGGACATGCATCCAAAGTTCGCAAACTATTTCCATCTACAATTCCGTATCCAATTGTTCCATTTTTATCATATCGTGCTATTTTCATAGATTATTCCTCCTGATTTATTTTCGCAAAAACCCACCATTTTGTCAAGAATTTCAAGACATTCATCTAAGAATACTGTTGCTGAATCTTGATGGATATGCTATGATAGGATTATGCATCAAAACGAACATAGTGCCATTCGGGATGTAGCAAAACCTTCAAGACTCCGCTTCGTAGTTGGCACGCTCATTTTCGGTTCAATCCTCATCATATTAACCTGCTATTGGATTATCTCAGCAGAGAACCGTGTGGTATGGGAACTGACAGATTTCTCTATCTTTCCTACTGTGCTGTTCACATTTTTTCTGCTGGCTGCAATTACCCCTCTTCTGAGAAAATACCTAAAGAATATTGCACCAACTTCGCGTGAACTGGCAATGACCTATATCATGGTCTCTGTCGCAACAGCACTTGCCGGACACGATATTGTACGACAATTAGTGCCGATGATAGCAAACGCAGGTTGGTTTGCCACACCTGAAAATGAGTGGTCGGATATCTTCTTCCGTTTCTTACCCACATGGCTAACCATTACGGACCGAAAGATACTTCAAGGTTATTTTGAAGGTGATGACACCTTTTGGCGACCTATCTATATGGAGGCGTGGTTTGTACCGATAGTTGCGTGGAGTGCTCTGGTAATCGTCCTTCTGTTTATGATGCTATGTATCAACATCATCATACGGAAGCAGTGGATAGACCATGAAAAACTGAGTTATCCATTAACAACACTTCCCGTAGAACTCCTTGGTAATACATCAAACCTTTTTCGCAATAAACTCATCTGGCTCGGATTCGGTATTGCATTTGGATTAGAATTACTTGCGGGTCTAAATTATCTTTTCCCGGTCATACCGTCTCTAAAGATAAAGTATCAGCTCTTCTTTGCAGATCGTCCTTGGAATGCGATGGGACGTTTACCCGTATATGTGTATCCTTTCGCAATAGGCCTCGGGTACTTAATGCCATTGGATTTAGCCTTGTCATTTTGGGCATTTTATCTATTCTGGGGACTACAACGCGTCTTTTTCAGCGCAACTGGATGGACAACTGCGATAGGATTTCAGACAGAACAACGTGCAGGGGCATGGATCGGGATTGGATTACTCGCTTTATTGACAAGTCGTAGAGAGATTCTAAAGGTATTGGGAGGTGTTTTCTCCTTTAGATCCAAAGATCCTTTGTATCGTCTGGCAGTTTTCGGTCTGCTGTTCGGTTTAGCGTTTGTTTTAATCTTCTGGTATTACGCAGGATTGTCACCGTGGGTTGCGCTTGGGTATTTCGGTATTTACTTGATACTGTGTATCGGCATGACACGTATGCGTGCAGAACTGGGTCCTCCGACTCATGAGTTACATAGGGTACATCCTGACCGAATCATGCTACTGTTCTTAGGTAGCCGTCCACTGGGTGCGCAAAATCTGACCAATACCACACTTCTATCGTGGCTTGCTTACGGGTATCGTTGTCATCCAATGCCGCATCAACTGGAAGCCTTCAAAATCGGAAGACATTTCAGTCTTCGTGAAAATCGGTTAGTTGTTGCATTGATAGTAGCATCTATCGTTGGCGCGGTCATATCAATTGTCGGTCATGTTGCTCTCTACTATGAATTCCGCTTCGCACGATGGGGAGTCGGGGAGTTTAATCGTCTACAGAACTGGATTACTTCACCGCGTGCCCCCAACCTACCCGCTATCCAATATATCGGTTTTGGTTTTGTCTTTACAGTAATCTTGACGGTACTCAAACGGCAGTTCTTGTGGTGGCCCTTCTATCCAGTCGGTTATGCCGTTGGTAATGGTTGGGCGATCGGTTGGATGTGGTTCTCAATATTCTTGGGTTGGCTTTTCAAGAGAATACTATTCACAGGAGGTGGTGTTCGTGCTTATCGCCGTGCGCTTCCACTGTTCTTAGGACTTATCTTTGGACAATTTCTTGCAGGTAGTCTCTGGAGTCTCTTAGGAGTACTGTTTAACACAAACATGTACACGCTCTTCCCTTAAAAGTCTTCTAACGCCTCTTTCTCTGACGCGAACACACCGATGCTCTGTGTCAATCCAATGGTATTAAAGATGGTTCTTACTTGTGTAGCGGGATGTGCTATCCGCATGGATTGTCCTTTATCTCGTGTTTTCCAAAGCAGTTTGATGATTGTGCCAAATCCACTACTCGTGATAAAACTCTGACGATCAAAATTAAGTAGTAGTTTTGTTGCTTCCTGAACATCACTATGTGCATAAGCATCATTCATAGCGTCTTCAGATTCATTTGTTAGATATCCTGTAATGTCAAAAACTGCAACATCTTCTTCAAAGCGAATAGAGACTTGTGGTTGTGCTCTCACATTAACCTCCTCAAGGATAGGACCTTGAACTCAATATAGTAAAAAAATATATGATAATCACTGGATAGAATAAATAAAACTCAAGGTTTGAAATGCTGAATTTGTCTTTACAATATTTTTTAAACATCCGTGAACGTGCGTTGTAGGGGTGTATGCTGTGGTTGCTCATGCATGATAGTTCCGCCATCAAGATGTAACCAGGTTCCAAATTGCCGTTCACCTTCTTTTAATTCTATTACGCGTGCTCCACGTGGGAATCCATCTTTACCGTAGGTGTTATACCCGGTTGCCCTCCCGTAGCAGAGACGAATCCCGTGTAAATCTCCCCAGAAGTCGTTGATATGCTCATGTCCCACAAAAGTACCTAATACATCTCCCGCTTCGTGCAAAGCAGCAAACAGACCCGTATTTACTCTTGGTGCGCATATATCTTCATATTTTGCACCGTAGCACGTGTGGAAATCCCATACTTCATGATATTCAGGTATCGGGATGTGAAAAAAAGCGAGTGCCGGAAGTGGATGTCCGGCATCTTTAGTAAATCTTGCAGATTCATCAAGATACCATTCAATCTGGTCTCTTCTAATCCAATCGTAACCGCCTATATCTGTCGGCGCATAACTACCTGAATCGATAAAATACAGCAGTGCAGCAGGATTTTCATCTTCTGAGTCCTGAACTGTCAGAACAAAATTTCCAACACCTGATATATCCTCCGGACCCGGTTCAACGAGTGATAGATCACTCTCCTGCATGACTACCATCAACTCATGACGGCTTGCCGTTCCTTCATCGTCGTGATTTCCAAACACCGCAGTCCAATAGGTGTTGCACCGCTCCATGATCTTGACAACCTGACGCATAGATGCACTTGCATCATCACATCCTCCACCAGACAATATATCCCCAGTCAACACGATCAGATCAGGTTTTTCTCCTCCTGCTATACTCTCCATCAGCTCAGCGGATTTCTGGTCAACAGATTCTCCGTTTTGCCAGTGTATATCCGTATACTGGACAATCTTAAAAAGCCCGTCTTGGTTAAACTTTAAC
>VXOP01000408.1 GCA_009839975.1 Candidatus Poribacteria bacterium | reverse complement strand
CGCCCAATTAGTATTTAAAGAACTATTAGATCAAAGTATCAACTTTAGATCAAGAATCTTTAAATTGTGCTTAGTGGTTGACTCGCTAAACATTTATAATATAAAACCAAACAGTATGCAGTATGGGTTTAAAAATTCCCTATCCTCACTCTCCGCTTTCGGGACAAAGGGGTTGGAAAGTCAGTGATTTCAAACAAACATACTTTAATTACTTAGCGAGTGAACCGCCACTAAGAAGTTGTACCGACTGCGACGATGATGTTGCACCCAGGTTTATCCTCAACGAAAGGTCTTGGCTTTGCAAAAGTCTTAGTACGCAGAAGCGGATGGCATGAAACAGCATACTCGTATCTTATAGCACATACTTGTAAAAGCTCGTTGCCATCTTTATCGAATTTCTGAATCTCAAAACAGTCACGTACAGGATCAAACCCCCTGCATTTATCATACGGTACTGCCACATGCTTTGCTTTTCTAGTAGGAACGCCTAGAATACTAGCAATCGTATGACAAGCTATGTCGGCACAGTCTCCAACTGCATCTTTCCCACCAACTACGCGTTCACAAATACCAAGCCCCTGAGTTGTGAGCATCTCATTTTCACGTAACACTTGAATCTGATTTTCGGTATTACTATCCATTTGTACCATAGCAAGTCCAGCCATGCACATGAGGATGAATATTGATAAAACGGTAATTTTCATTGAAATTCTCCTTGCCGAGTTGAATAACTTCGGCGGTAAATGATGAATGTCCACCCGTTCTGGTCATACCATTTATGACCTTTAACATTATGTGGAAACTTTTCTATTTAGAAATTACAGCAAATACTGGTACTTTGATAAGACCAATTTTTGGATGGGTTGTGTGCACCCGTACTTCGCTTTTCAAGATACCAGTGGGTAAAATAGGTGGTAATGTTAAATGCACTTCAAAACCATTGCCATCTTTTAATGGTTTCGTCTGAGCAGTACCGACATCAGTTTCAACCTTTTTAATGCGAAAGGCTGTGCCGCTCATGTTTTTAAGTACTACCTTTTTTTTATTTTTCTTCCCGGCGTTAATTCGCCCGAAGAAAAATCGGTTAGGGAAAAGTGTATAGGTGCTATCCACTTTTCCCGTTATAGGTAAGGTGAGTGTTTTCTGTTCTTTCTCACCATCAACATACTTTACAGTGAGTGTTTCGTTTATTTCGCCTCCTGGTATTTGTCCCGTTTCAAAGTTGAGTTCAATCGTTGCGGCTTTCCAAGGACCAACAACTTTACTACTCCGAAGAACAGGATGTATCCAAGTTTGTGAACTCTTGATCTCCTGAATCTTTGCAAAGGTCTCTCTAAGATTTTGAAGTTCAACAGTTCGTTTTATGTTAGATGTCCCTGTGCTATTCAAATAGATATTTTCAGGAATAAATAGGATCGAGAACTCCCGAATAACACCCATTGATATAAAGTGATGCGGTCGCTGCGGAGCATCTGTCTGAACATGAATCGTGGTAAAAGTAGAACGGTTGAGAGCATTCACATCCCAGTCAACATTGAATTCAGCCTTTGAACCTGCAGAAAGTACATTTGGCGGCTGTTTGATGACGGTGCAGTTGCAATTTGATTCGATATTTATGATTTTTACAGGTCTACTACTTCTATTCTCTAATTGTATAGGGACTGCAAATTTATTTTTTGTTTCTTTACCAAAATCAATTATCAAAGGAGAAACATGAATATTCGGCTGCTTTAGTCGCTGTTGTTTATCCGATATTACAAGTGCTCGACCAGTCCAAAGGTCAAGAAATCTATCTCTGGAAACAACTACCACTGTATTGAATAAGGAATCTTTTGGGGAGTCAAAGATACGCACCCAATTTTCAGCAGCATGTTCTACAACAATGAAATGTCCTATGGATGAACCTGACTCTGATGGATTTTCATCCTCAAATGTGGTTTTGAGGTGTGCGATAATTGGTGTATCAAACGTTTGTAAATGTTTATACGTAAGTTTAACCCCTTGTAATTCAATCCCCAGGTCTTTAGCTGAAGCAACAAGTTCTGCAAAATTGTTAACGAGGCTTTTTCCATCAGGCTTTTTGAGAGCCTTATCGGTCTCCTCTAATTCCACCTCTATGCCTAATATTCGAGCAAGATTGTAAAGACTCGCAGCACCACATGTATGTGGAGTGTCCGCGGCTAAAAATGTAGGTATAAGCATTAGAAGTAATAACCAAATGTTGACAATGAATTTCATTTTTTCCCCTCTGTTTTAGGATTTGATGTACCTCCACCGAACAGTGAAGGCATCGTAAGACATTCCTCTTTTCCATTAGCGTCAGTGTAACTCACTTTACGTGCTTCAACACGAGTTACCGTGCGTTCCAAGAAAGTATCCCCAATTTTAACAGTGAGTCTACGGTGTTTTGGATGATTGCTCAGTATAATAGCTCTGTTTCTTGATGAATCAGCATACGTCATTATCCCAATAAGTTCCAACTTTAATGTCCACTTATATTTCTTATATCCGAGTGGGCGGAAAATATTATTGTCAATGATAACCTGATAATAGGAGTCAAGTGGATCTTTAGCAAAATTTCGTTGAGGCACTCCGGACATCTGTTTTCGTCCCAACTGTTTACTTCTTAATCGGTAGAGGTCCTGTTTCCACTGATTAATCAGTTGTGGATTTGATTTCAATTCCTCTATGCTAATCCCCTCCTTTTTTAGAAATGTTTGTAACAACTCAGGTATCTCTACTTCGTTATCCTCGTACCCGACAGTGGTAATACCCATAGATACATTTAACGCGCAAATAAAACTGAGCAAAAATAGATACTTTCTCATTGTGATTTCTCCATTTCAGAAGACACCTTGGAAGAATGTATAATCTTTGGAAAATAAACCTCAATGTCAAATTTCGGACTATTTTCAGTCGTATGACAGGTAACACAAAGTTGTTTCTCTATCTTGCCGTAACCTTTCTGTTCTGGCTGTTCAGCATGAATACTTCCAGCACCGTGGCAGCTTTCACACCCGACATCAACATGATCAGGCGTTTTCTCAACAGATATAAAACCGTCAGTACTACCGAAACCTACGGTATGGCAGGTCAAACATTCCGGATCAGTTTCATGTCCAGCAACTTCCAAAGTGTGGTAGGCATGAGCATGCTTGGTTTCTTTCCACGATTTCCATACATCAATATGGCACGTTTTGCAGGCAGCTGAACCTACGAACTGAGGTCCGGTTTCTTGTTGCTTGTCAAGAGGTATTTCTACCAAATCTTCAGCTGATAACATTTCCTTATAAAGTTCTAACAACTGGATCATATCTGGTGAATCAGGTATCTTTTCATCTAAGAGATGTCGTTGCGCCTTCTTAACAATGAACTTTCCAGAATTGTCCCGATTAATGTCCATACTAAAAATGGCTTTTCCTTTGACGTCTGTATTCACAAGAGGATGTGTGAGCAATGATGACGGTGTTTTATCGGTTTTCTCATTGCTTAACACAATAACATCCAACATAGTAAAACTATTTCGTAATACAGTAGCTTCGGCAGTTGTTCCATTACACAGACACACAATAACATCAGCAGATTCTCTCAATGTAGGCATTAGAGATTTTAAAACTCCTTGGGGATCTACTATCTTCAAGTCAAGATTCTGTGCAAAGATTGCATGGCTCGGTGAGATCAACCCAATAACAGCTATCGTGATTTTCCCTTCTGGTAAGTCTGCTGTATGCAGTATGTAAGGTTCAAAAACTGGTGACGTTCCGCGATACAAATTAGCACTTAATAACGGCAGCTTGTTTTCTTCAGAGAGTGATGCGAGCTGTTCTACACCTAATTGCAAATCATACTGCCCTACGTTATACGCAATATATCCCATATCCGCCAATGCAAAAAAGCCTATATCTGCTTTGATCTCTGATTGTCGGGACATCTCCAAAATCAGATTGCCGTTTGCAATCGGAATTATTGAGATGCCTTGTTCACGAAACATGGTTAGTAAACTATTTCTACGGGAGATACCACCTACCTGTCCCTCACTACAACCACAAGGTTTCAAATAACCGCGTTCACCGCCACTTAGAAAAAGGGTTACAGTATCTGGATGCTTCTCATCACGTGATAGGTTCATAGATTCAACCGAAGATTGATCAAGTGAAACAATTGTTTTATTTTCAGATTGCCGCGTGTTGTTGT
>VXOP01000175.1 GCA_009839975.1 Candidatus Poribacteria bacterium | reverse complement strand
GTCAATAAGATAACTTTACCGCTCCGTAAAAACTAATATGCCAAATTACGCAATTCTCAACCGGAGGAACTCAATTGAATAATAAAATTATAACACTTATTACCCTCGTCTTCTCAATATTACTCATAGTAGATATCACCACAGCAACAATTAAAGTCGGACTCGTCTACGATATACACGGCAGAGGCGACCTCTCATTCTGCGACGCCGCATACAACGGCGCAAAAAAAGCTGAAAAAAAATGGAATATCACACTAAAAGAAATTAACCCAACACAAAATACCGATACAGAAAAAGCAATAAGAAAATTCGCTGAACTCAAATTCAACCTCGTCATCGGAGTCGGATTCCTCTTCCGTGAACCCATGAACCGAGTAGCACCCGATTTCCCAAATACCAACTTCGTCCTCATCGACGCAAAAGCAAAACCAAAAAACGTCGCATCACTCATATATAAAGCACACGAAGGAACATTCCTCGCAGGCATCATCGCCGCACTCAAAACAAAAACTAAAAAAATCGGATTCATAGGCGGTATGAAAATACCACTCGTCGAAGCATTCGAAATCGGATTCAACGCAGGAATAAAAGAAATAAACCCTAATACTAAACTACTCGTCAACTACGTCGGCATCACACCAAAAGCATTCAACGATCCAGCAAAAGCAAAAGAACTCGCCCTCGCACAATATAAAAAAGGCGCCGATATCATCCTCGTCGCAGCAGGCGCAAGCGGACTAGGTGCCCTCGAAGCAGCAACACAAACAAAAAAATATATTATATGGGTCGACTCAAACGGAAACGGATTACTACCAGGACAAGTCCTCACAAGCATCATCAAAGGTGTCGAACTCTCCGTATACCAAATGATCGAAAATACAATAAATAACTCATTCTCCGGAGGCACTAAACACTACGGACTAAAAGAAGGTGGCGTAGAATATATCATAGATAAAGATAACAAAATACTACTCTCTAAAGAAATACTAAAAAAAGTACAAGAATTCAAAGAAAAAATCATCTCTGAAGAAATCATAGTACCCCATGAACGATCAAAACCAGAAACCAAAAAAATAAAAAGGAAATAGCCTTTGAATCGACTAAAAATCATTATACCCGGTGATGACCCGCCACAAATCCAAGATTCACCCCACCTGGATCGACTAAAACCCTATGGAGACGTGATTCTGTATAAAGATCGTCCCAAAACAATAGATGAAAAGATCAAACGTGCAAAAAACGCAGATATTATTATCAACTCACGAGGACTAGTAAAATGGTACGCCGACGAATTAAAACAACTCACAAAACTAAAACTCATCTCGCTCTGCTCCATCGGTACCGATATGATCGACCTCGTTGAAGCAAAAAAGAAAAATATCGTTGTTTGTAACCAACCCGGACGCACCGCCCCCGTCGTCGCAGAACATAGCTTCGGACTCATGTTCGCTCTGGCAAAACGCACGGCATATATGACTGCAGGTCTGAAAATGGGAAAATGGTACCGGATGGATAATCTATACCTACAAGACAAAACGCTCGGTATCATCGGTACAGGACATATAGGATCCGAAATGGCACGACTCGGAAACGCAATCGGTATGAACGTGATCGCCTGGACCTACAACCCATCTGATGAACGCGCACAAAAACTAAATATAAAATATGTAGATATGGATGATCTACTAAGGACTTCAGATGTCGTAAGCCTGCACGTCAAACTGACCAATGATAGCTACCACCTTATCGGAAAACGAGAACTCGCATTAATGAAACACAACGCCCTATTAATTAATGTAGCACGCGGACAAATCATTGACACAAATGCCGTCGTTCACGCACTCAACAACGGTAATATCGGCGGAGTAGCAGTTGATGTCTATGATCAAGAACCAACACCACCCGATTACCCGCTCCTAAAATGTGAACACGTGATTTTAACCCCACACTGCGCAGATATGACACCCGAAGGTGTAGATCTACTAAATGAAGGTGCCGTTGACAATATCATCGCATTCCTAAATGATAAACCACAGAATGTAGTTGTATAAACTGATTTATCTTTATGTTGTTACCTTAATATATATAGGCTATTCATGCAAAAAGAAAAACTTACTGGAAAAATTGGTGTTGACACCGGCGGAACCTTCACCGACATCGTTCTGACTGTGCAAGATTCTCAATTGACACATAAGGTGCTTTCCACACCACAAAATCCCGCAGACGCAGTAATTAAAGGTGTCAGCGAGATTATGAAAATGCACAATATCAATTCCTATGAAGATATCGCGATTGTACACGGGTCAACTGTAGCAACAAATGCACTCCTCGAATATGGTGGGGCACGCATCGCACTCATCACAACAAAAGGATTTGAAGATGTTATAGAAATAGGGAGACAAGCACGAGAAAATATCTACGACATACTTGGGCAACGTCCTAAACCATTAGTTCCCGCCAAACATAGATTCGGGATTAAGGAAAGAACCTTACATACTGGCGAAATCCAAACTGAAATATCAAAAAATGAATTAAATACACTCGCCCGCAAACTCAAAACATTAAATTTAGATGCAATCGCAGTCTGTTTCCTGTTCTCCTACGTAAATCCAAAGAATGAACAGATCGTTGCTGATTCTCTCCATGACCTGAATATACCAATCTCTTGCTCTTATGAAGTCCTTCCAGAATACAGAGAATACGCACGATTCAGTACCACCGTTGCTAACGCATACATCCGTCCTGTTCTGGAAAAACATCTGTCAACTTTGTCGAAATCTGACAAGTTTCCTCAATCATTCCACATTATGTTGTCAAACGGAGGATGCATCTCAACAGAGAATTTTGAATCCGCAGGGATAAATACCGTCCTATCCGGTCCAGCAGGTGGCGTCATAGGTGCTTACAACATCGCACAATCCGCAGGATACAACAGAATCATCACTTTTGATATGGGCGGCACTTCCACAGATGTTAGTCTATGTGACCAAAAAATAACAATGACTACCGAAAGCACTATCAGCGGTTTACCGATAAAAGTTCCACAAATTGATATTCATACTGTTGGGGCAGGAGGAGGCTCCATCGCAACTGTCGATTCTGGCGGAGCTTTACGAGTCGGTCCAGAAAGCGCAGGTGCCGTACCCGGTCCGATATGTTACGGAAACAGTGGAGAAAACATCACAGTCACCGACGCAAACGTTTTCTTAGGCCGTATATCCCCTGAACTATTTTTAGGTGGAAATATGTCTCTTGCCGTCGATGCTATCGACCACCATCTAAGAAACTTCTCTGATAAAATTGACCTTACTTTACAGGAAACAGCAGAGGGAATATTAAAAATCGCAAATGCTACAATGGAACGGGCAATTAAAGTAATTTCAGTCGAACGTGGTTACGATACACGAGATTTTACGCTTGTATCATTCGGTGGGGCAGGAGGATTACACGCAGCATTTCTGGCAGAGAATCTGGGAATAAAGACAGTGCTGATTCCCCCCAACGGCGGATTACTATCGGCTTATGGTATGTTATTCGCTGATGTAGTCAAAGATTATTCACAGACAGTCCTATGGAAAACAGATAAACATGTTGAAGAATTAAATAGACAGTTGGAAATCGGTTTTGAAGCCTTACTAACACAGGCTGTAAAGGATATGAAAAGAGAAGGTTTTGCAGTGGACCAACTTCTTATCAATCGCTCACTGGATATGCGGTATGAGGGACAATCCTATGAATTGTGCATTCCATACCATTCCAAAGAGAAGAACTTTCTGCCAGAATTTCACGCTATGCACCAACAAAGATTTAGTTATTCACGACCAGATGCAGTGGTAGAGGTAGTCAACCTAAGACTCAGCGCAATTGGAGAAACAGAAAAACCTAAGTTAAAAAAAGCACCCCTCTCGAATTCCGATCCCTCAGAAGCGAGGATTAAAAAAGGTCAGGTCGTTTTTGATGGTAAAAACTGTCCAACTGAATTCTACAGTCGCGAGTCCTTAAAACCGGGTAATCGCGTCAAAGGTCCAGCCGTAATTACCGAATTTAGTGCCACAACTATTGTCCCACCTAATTTTGTTGCGGATGTTGATGGATATGGCATACTAATTCTTAAGATGTGTGTATAGTAGGTAGACAGATAAATTTGACAACTTATATGATGAATGGTATTATATTAATCTGATATTACATATCACCTATCAGAGAAGTAATATGAACAA
>VXOP01000098.1 GCA_009839975.1 Candidatus Poribacteria bacterium | reverse complement strand
GTCTTCTTCAGGTTCGTATCCAGCGACATAGTGCAGATATAGTTCTTCAAGATTCTCTGTTTGAATCTCTTCGCGCGTTAACTCTCGCTCAAGGTTGCCTTCTACAAGGATACCTATCCTGTCAGCGATCTCCTTCGCTCGGAAGATGTCGTGAGTGGACATAAAGATGGCTTTTCCTTCCTCTTTTAGTTGGCGTAATAGATTTAGGAAATCGGCACCACCCTTTGGATCAAGTCCCGATGTCGGTTCATCAAGTAGTACAGCTTGTGCATCCTTCATAATCGCGATAGCAATGCCGAGACGTTGCCGCATGCCCTTAGAGAAGGTTTTGACGCGACGTGTAAATGCTTCCTCTGCTAAACCGACTCTGCCAAGTGTTTCATCCAATTCGTCGTTTGATACTCTCTTTCGTCCACCAAGTTTCGCGAAAAAGGACAAGTTTTGCCGCGCTGTAAAGTTGCGATAGAGTTCAACGTTTTCAGAGACATACGCGAGATGTTTCTTCGCTTCCAGTGGAAACTTTGGAATTTCAATGTCACCTACAAATGCTGTGCCGCTTGTTGGTTCAATAAAGTTTAGAAACATGGAAATAGTCGTACTTTTACCAGCACCGTTTGCACCGAGCACAACATAGATTTCACCATCTTCCACTTTTAAGTTTAACGCATTAACTGCTAAAACGTTCTCATTATAGATTTTCGTTAAATCACGTGTTTCTAACATTTTGTTTCTCCTCATAATGTTGCTTTCTATGCTCAACCTTCAAGCATCGTTAGTTTGTGTTGCATAGACGCGTTTTGAAGGTGTATAGGTGGCATATTCTTATGCATTGATTTTAGGTTATACAGTTTTCAAATTATGATCAGATTTCAACACGGACAAACGCAAGATAAGCACCCAATATTAGTGCCATAACAAACAGAACCAATAACAACAATTCTGTCGATGCAGTATTGAAATCCTTACTGAGATTTAGTGTATCCTCAAACTTCGGAACAGATTCTGGGTTGACAGGTTTCTGCGACATACCAGCAGGAACACCAAAGATATTAAGACTGTCTGGATCCGATCTATCAGTGTCGTCAATGAATGTTCGAAATTCTCGCGCATAGGTTTGTACATTCTCTAAGAATTGAAGGTGTCTTTCAAATCCTGTTCCAGCAAAGGATTCAAGAAGATGCTGCACAATCGTAACTGGAGAAATGCGGGTTATAGTACGCGCGCGGTTTACTTGTTCGACTCGCTGATTTAAGCGTTCTGCATGTAACCGTTCCTGTTGTTCTGCGTCTTTGGTAACGTATTCACTATCCATCTGTATTCCCTTGTGGGAATCCTCCGGTTCTTTAAATCGGTTAGCGTAATATTCTTTTGATAGTTCCTCATGTAGTTCTTCTGAACGTTCCGAGAAGTCAAGTGTAGGACCTGATGATGTAGATCCACCTGCAATCGAAGCGAGGGTACTCGGCATAAATACCACGAATACGACCCAAACCAATAACAGTACCACGAGACTCACTGCACTACGTTGCACCCGCGCCGATACGAGCAGACCTAACGCAAGAAAAAGGCAAGTATACAAGAGCGAAATAAAGAAAATGATACCCAAACGTCCCCATACCTCAGCACTGAGGTGGACATCACTTGCCGTAGAGATCACCAGCAGGTTTATCAATATCGAAAGTGTAAACGGAATGCTAATACTTATCAATGCTCCCAAAAACTTGCCAATTAGCACGATGTGTCGTGGAATTGAATTTGCCAAGGTCAGCCGGAGCGTCCCACGCTCGCGTTCCCCTGAAATTGAATCGAAAGTAAACAGGAGTGCGACAAGGCTTAAAACATAGCCGATTATAAAACCCCAGTCTACTTTGCTAACGACTGGTCGAACATTGCTCCGATTAGGTGTTGCTGATGGATACGCTAAAATCCAGAAACTTTCGAGCGTGTCTCTACCCCAACGGTGGTGCCCTCCTTGTGCAAGTTCAGACAAATACGGTTCACCTCCTTCTGCACAGAAACGGAGCGAAGATGGCTTTTTGGGTAGATATCCAGGTCCCTTTTGCGCGAGTTTGTATAAACTTTCGTCGGCAGCAGCCTTTAAGCGTTTATGATGTTCTACAACAGCATTGTGATAGTTCTGTATCCGTTCTGGATGTTCACGGAGATGCACAATCGCGTTGGTCAGCATCAATCCCAGCAGCAGCACGGTTGCAAGTGCAAATCGGAGGCTATTCAGGTTGTCGTAGAGTTCGCGTTTTGTAATATGCCAAACCATTCTACACTTCACTTTTCACGAAAATCAGAAATATAATGATAAACAGAACGACATTAATCATCAGTAGCAGGCACACATCCGATAGTGCTCGCTTTGCATTTGTGTAACTATCAACTCTTTGATAGGCAAAATGTGGTAGGTCGCTCCAATCCGCTGCCCCTTTGTCCGATGAAAACCACTGTCGGGACCCAAAAACATCCGTATCAAGGAAAAAGTCATTTACCTGCTTTCTATATTGTCTTGCAGCGTGGAAAAAATCTCTTATACCACGCACGTCAGTTCCTGCCCAAGTTTTAGTTGCAGCATCATATAGTCCCACTGGTGAGAGTTTCAACCATATTCTCTCTTTATTTGCAGGTTGGATATAGATATCCTCAAGTGCGGGTTCTCGTACGAGCCATGTTTTTTCTGCTGTATCAATAATCCTCGGACCGAGGTAGCGGAAATGTTTCCGTGCGTGAGGCATCTTGTATTCATCTTCATCATTAAACCCTGTAAAATTCATCACACTACGACATTTATAGAATAGTGTGTGAGCATCACCCAAAAGAATAAATTTAGATGAACGGAATCCCCATCCTCTTAGTTCATATCCCCAATCTTCACCAGGAAAATCGTCAGTTGCCAGGTAGCGTCTGCGTTCTCTGTCGAATTCCTTCCACATCTGTTTAATTTTGTCATAAGCGGATGTCCTGCGTTCTTGCGGTGCCTCGTGTTGTGGTATCACGGCAAGAATTACATTTGGATAAACCAATATCAGAAACCCCCAAACAAACATTGACAACATCAATGCTGTACTTGTCCTACGGGTTACTGCCGAAATCAATAATCCTATCAAATAGAAGATGGATAGATAAATAATGGAAGTTAAGATGATTCCCCCAATACGAAGAAAATCGTCGGTGTCTAGAGAAATGGAAGTGGATGTGGTTAACAGAATCAAAGAAAGGAGCAAACTTATCAACAAAGGGACAATTAAGCAGAGCATTGCGCTGACGTATTTGGCAACTAGTATCTTACCTCGCCTAACAGGATGTGTTAGGACTAAACGCAATGTTCCATTTTCATATTCTCCCGCGAGGGCATCATAGGCGAAAATTAGTGCCAACAAACTCAGGATCACCTCAAAAATAAAAATAATATCCATTGAAGCAAACATATCCATAAAAGGATTGGAAGACCCGTGCATGCCAGCGTCCCACAGCGACGGAACATATAGGTGGGTTATACGGACTTCGTTTCCGAGTTGTTTATCATAACCTACATTAAAAATGCTCAATGGATTTGGTGGACGGTCAATACGAATTTCTCCTGCCGAATAGGTGTTTGTCGCTTGTAGTTGACGCTTATGCATATTGACAGAGGTATTATGGCTGGCTAATCTACTCTCATAATCATTGATAAGCACAAAGGTATTAGCAACTACAAGCAACAACATAATGAAGGTTGCCGCAGCGAATCGGAATGTCATGAGATTGTTAAGTAGTTCTCTGCGGATGAGTGTAATTAACATAGGGTTTTCTGTGTGAATCTGTTTTAGATGGTATCAATTGATTGACCTTATATTTACACATTTTCGGATGCACTTTAGCAAATGTGCTTCCGACTATACATGATACAATTTGAGGTGAAATTGTTGCATAACTTAAAAAAAATGTAAAAATCTAAATTATTACTAATCCTAAGACATTCAACATCAATTATTTATGCATATCCTTGTTCACTTAGATGCGGCATTTGAAACGACCTTATAATCGCGCGGCACTTTAAGATCAATGTGAACCGTCAACCATTGTAATCCCTTTTTCCAATGTTGTTTACCGCGTTTAAATCTAACGTCAATCCGCACGTCTGGTGGATCACGTTTAATTATTATTTCCAAATCTTTGAGCATATCCTTAATCCATTGCTTCGAATTCGGTTGAAACAGCATCCCTGATTTCCACTCCTTTTTGATATCTATAT
>VXOP01000095.1 GCA_009839975.1 Candidatus Poribacteria bacterium | reverse complement strand
ATCTACTAACGTAAAACCCATTAGTGTAGATGGCAGATATAACCCTTGTGGATCATATAAGAAATAATCTTGAATATTCAGTGAAGCGTAAATATCCATTTTTTCATCTAAATCTTTATCATAGGTCGTCTTACTTGCGAACTCCATCACGAAATCTGGTGCTTTTCCCTCCACCCATGTTTTATACGTCTCACGCTCTTTTCGGTTTATACCAAAACAGACGAGGACATCCGGAGCTAAGTGTTCTCCCGGCTCTCCCTCTTTGTAATACATCATAATATCTCCTGAGACATAGACATCAGGAGTTTCTGCAAAGTGTTCCTCAAGAGCATCCAACGTCCGGATGAGTAATCGTCTATGTAAATCACTTGCTGACATAGGTTTTCCATCAGTATCAGGATAAAAGATCGCAGTGTCTGTAGGGACATAAGGGATTGCGGATTCTTCTGTATACGTGCGTGCCATTATGTTTCTCCTCCGTTGTCCGATGCGAAATAATGGAAATAATAAACATTATCTATGGATTAATATCTTCCCCCAAACTGGATTCGGTTTTTCTCTGGGTCTCTGATATCAAAAATTCCGTAACCACCATCATTTTCCAAAGGTCTCAAACGCAACCCTTTTGACTTTAAATGTTGATACATTGCACTCACACTTTCGACATGAAGCATTAGTTTTTGTCTCCCCTCATTCGGTTTACTGGCACTATGGAGACACAGTTTACACTGGCCTGTATCAAACCGGTAAAAGCGATGCTCTGGAAAGGGTTGATCTTCATCCGGTGTCAATCCGATTACATCTCTATAAAACGCGATTACCTTTTTCATGTCTTTTACGAAAAGCATGACTCCGCCAAGGCTCACTTTCATTTCTGACATAAGTGTATCTTAAATCCTTAGTTTTACTATACTACCTATCCAACTCGCCAGCGATCACGTTCAAGCTTCCCAACACTGCCACGGTATCAGACACCATGCCACCTTCCAACATGTGCGGTAATGCTTGGAAATGGAAGAAACTTGGTGGACGAATCCTTATACGATATGCAGTGCCACTACCGTCACTCACAATATAGAATCCTAACTCTCCATTAGGAGATTCTGTCGCGCAATATTGGTCTCCCAGTGGTGGTTGCACACCGTGACCATCCATGACAATCTTGAAATGATGAATCAACCCTTCAATATGACCGTAAGCGTCCGACTTATCAGGCATCATGATTTTATTGTCTTCAAGACTAAACGGTCCGTCTGGCAGATTATCCAATGCCTGTTTGACTATGCTACAACTCTGTATCATCTCCTCCATGCGGACTAAATATCGGTCATACGCATCCCCATTTGTGCCGACTGGCACCTCAAATTTCATTTCGTCGTAAGAGGAATACGGTTCAGCTTTGCGAAGATCATGTGCTACACCGGCCGCGCGCAGACAGGGACCGGTTAACCCGTAATCGATTGCATCTTCAGAAGAGATGGAGCCGACACCTTTTGTTCTATCCATCCAAATTCGGTTTCGGGTCAACAATGTATGCGTTTCTTTTAGTGCTTTTGGGAAATTGGTGATGAAATCACGGGTATCAGTTTCAAATCCGTCATAGAGGTCACGAAAAACACCACCGACACGGGTATAACTTGTTGTCAATCGTGCACCTGTTGTCTTTTCAAAGATACTGTATAGTTTTTCGCGTTCCCGGAAACTGTAGAGAAAAACTGAAAACGCGCCCAAATCTAATGCCGCTGTTCCAAGCCACAACAGATGGTCAGCCATACGCGAAAGTTCTGCCATCAGAATTCGGATGTATTGACACCGCTTTGGCACCTCAATACCGAGTAGTTGCTCCACCGCAAGCACATACCCGAAGTTGTTAGAGAGTGGAGACAGGTAATTCATCCTATCGGTCACAACGATGTATTGGTTGTAATCTAAATGTTCTCCAAGTTTTTCAAATCCCGTATGCAAGTATCCAGCGTGAGGTGTAGCTTTCAGAATAGTCTCACCGTCCAATTCTAAGACGATACGAAGCGTTCCGTGCGTCGCAGGATGTTGCGGTCCAAAGTTGAGGACCATCTTTTCACCTGTCGTCCGTTCCATTTCCCCTTGCATAGATTACTCCTTATTTAACATTGGCGTTGGTTACAACTATTCAACTAATTCAATAACACCGCACCCAACTCGAGATCCTGCATTCCCAGAAGGTTGAGAAACGAAGTCGTCTGCACCTGAATGGACGATAATGCTTTTTCCAACAACATCTATATTAGAACCTGTGCCAATTTCCCAGAGTTCTGTTGTTAATTCAATAGAACCTGTGCCATCTTCTCCGACCTCTATATTCCCAATATCTCCAAGATGAAACTCACCTACCCCCCATTTTCCGTGTGCGACGTTAGTCGGATTCCAATGTCCACCTGCTGATGTTCCATCAGGTGCACTGCAATCCCCATTTTCATGGATGTGAACAGCACGTTGTCCAGGGGACATATTCTTAACTTCAATGTGTACCATGACAGCCGGTCCCATCTGTGTGAAAGTTGCCTTTCCTGTTACGCCACTGTCGTTCGCCGGATTTATTATCGCAATTGCTTGTTTTGATGAACCTGTTGGCATTCCTGCTTTGTCTATGTATTCACAACCTGTTAACACAATAGAAACAGCAGCACATAGTAGAAATACAGCAATGATGCGGTTCATGATATAGTTTTTTTTCATTTTCAATCCTCCATACATTTTAAATAATAGTGGGAAACAACATCAGTCTATTAAGGGTCTTGTTAGACATTCTGTTTTTCAAAATTAAAACTTTCGCGCTCACCTCGTCCGCGTAGTGGATAATCCTTTTGGAGTGGGTGTCCTTCAAAATCGTCCGGCATGAGAATACGCCGGAGGTCGGGATGTCCTTCAAAGTCTATACCGAACATATCGTAAGTTTCCCGTTCAAGCCAGTTTGCCCCTTTCCATAAATCCGTCACCGATTGGATTTTCAGATCTTTCTCATTCACAGGTACTTTAACGCGAAGACGTGGTGTTTCACCTTGATATGTGTAGAGGTGATAGACAACCATGAATCGCGCATAGTCAAACTTCATCAACTCTGATTCTAAATTAGAGTTATCAACAGCGGTGACATCTACGAGGAAAGAATAGGCAAGTTCTGTTTTTAGATATTCTAAGAGTGGGTAACTCTTTTCTTTATTTACGACAACAACGACACCGTTCTCTGATTCTGCATCTTCTAAGAGTGCATCACCGAACTTTTCTTTTAACTGTTCAAGGACGCGTGGTATCGTTTCTTCCGTAATCTTTTTTTCTTCTTCACTCATTATGCCACCTCAGCACCTTTGGGTAACTCACCTTTATGTATCTGTCGTTGCACTTGCATCACAGCATCAATCAGGTCTTCGGGTCTTGGGGGACAACCAGGGATATAAACATCAACGGGTAGAAATTGGTCGACACCTTGTATTAAGGTATACGTATCAAAAACGCCTCCACAGGAAGCACATGCCCCCATTGATATAATCCATTTCGGGTCAGGCATTTGGTCGTAAATCCGTTTGAGGACAGGCATCATTTTGATTGAAATTCTACCTGAGACGATAAGTAGGTCAGATTGCCGTGGTGAGAATCGAATTGCCTCAGACCCGAATCGAGAAAGGTCAAATTTTGATGCCAAAGTTGCCATCATTTCAATTGCGCAGCAAGCGGTTCCGAACGGCATTGGCCACAGCGAATTCTTGCGTCCCCAATTTACGACTTTATCAATAGTGGTTGTGACGAAATTGCCTTCGCTTTGGTCCGCTCTAAGTCCAAAATCTAATCCCATGTTAAGCCTCCTTTTTTCCAAGCATAGATGTAGCCCAGCAGGAGAATGCCGATAAATACCAGCATCTCAACTAAAATAAACATACCATTATCGGCTGAAAATCTTTTGAAGACCACCGCCCACGGATACAGAAAGACAACCTCAATATCAAAGATGATAAAGAGCATCGCTATAAGGTCGAATCGGATAGTGAACCTTTGTCTTGCATCACCGACAGGTTGCACACCAGATTCGTAGACAGAGAGTTTGACTTTTGTGGGTTTTTTAGGTCCGAGAAGATGAGTCAAGCCAAGATTAACGCCTGCAAAAAGAACTGCAAAGAGTCCTAAGAATACAATCGGAAGATAATCCATTAATATTTACTCTATTCTATTTTAGCATCCAACAGCAGCTAAAAAATAACAACTTGTAAAATACTTC
>VXOP01000254.1 GCA_009839975.1 Candidatus Poribacteria bacterium | reverse complement strand
GTATTGTTTATGTCTATCATGTCGGGTTTCGTTCCTCTACCCGACCTACAGAATAAGACTCAAATAATCAGGTGACAGAGTTGTGTAGACGTGGAGATATTATGAACAATAGAAGATCTTACTGCTTTATATGTATCGTTCTATGTGTGCTGTGTCTGAACATCTCTTTTGCAGTAACGATATATGTTCCATCTGATCAACCCACAATCCAAGCCGGTATTGATGCCGCGCAGGATGGAGATACTGTGCTTGTCGCTGATGGAACTTACAAAGGTGAGGGAAACGTCAATATTGACTTTATGGGTAAAGAGATTACTATAAAATCGGCAAACGGTGCGAATACAACTATTGTTGACTGTCAGTCTACACCAGAAACACGCGGGTTCATTTTCCAGAACCAAGAAACGAATAAAGCCGTGCTGGAAGGATTTACGATCAGAAACGGTATCCATGATTTCGGTGGAGGCATTCATATCTACGATGCATCACCTACAATAAACAACTGTGTGATTTCTGACAATGAAGCCACCGGTAAACTATTGCGCACAGATGGCGGCGGTGGGATTTACTTGTATAACTCCGATGCAATTATACTGGATTGCATAATTTCAAACAATAACGGCACTGGTATTCTGATCGCAGGTGATTGGGATAAAGACGGGATTGTATTGAGAGAAACTCGGGCAGAACCGAGTATACTCAATTCGAAGATATTAGATAATGATGGTAAAGGTGTTTTCTGTACTAATTTCGTCAGTCCACTTATCAATCAATGTATAGTTAGCCAGAACACGGACACTGGTATTGAGTATAATCACCATGCACGAACTGAAACACCGATAACCAACTGTACTATTACTCGCAATATGGATGGAGGCATAGCAGTCCATGAAGTTTCTGCATTAGAGATAAAGAACTCAATCATCACATTCAATGAAGCAAAAGATGGAGGTGGAATTTACTGTAGTCCAACCTCAGTCCTTTATGCTTATAATTGTATTATAGCAGAAAACACTGCAACAAGAGAAGGTGGTGGAATTACAGTCGATTCTACAAGAGGCAGCGCAGAGATAGTCAATTGTACAATTACTCGGAATATAGCACATGAAAGAGGTGGTGCGGTTTCTGCATTCGTTGAATTTGGTGGTCTTGAAATAAACAATTCAATTGTTTGGGGTAATAATTCTTTTGGTACTCATGACGAACTTTCAGCTATTTCTATTTTCGGCAGAACTGTCATAAAGTCTTGTGTCATCCGACACGGGCTTGATGGAATTGGTCGTGAACCCGATGACTGGTTTGTTTATGAAAACAACATTGATGAAGACCCACTCTTTATTGATCCTGAAAATGGTGATTTCAGACTTATGGAAAACAGTCCTGCTGCAGCAATGGGGGCAAATGCTATCTTTTCTGATGGCAATCCACTCACCGTAACAGCAAAAGGCAAACGGATTTCTAAATGGGCAGAATTCAAACGTAGATAATTTTCAAGTATTCAAGTTGCACAGAAGGAAAAATAAGAGTATAATTATAAATAACCTAATTTGCAGCCTATGTAGCACAATCTGCCAGATTGTGCCTGTGAGCGCGCAACAGAAAGGAGGAAGAAAGTATGGACGAAACAAATGACCTCATGCGCCAACGCAAAGAAAAACTAAATGAAATCCGGGATGCCGGTATTGACCCATATCCACATAAATATGAACCAACACACACGACTCAAGGTATACACGAAAAATACCAAGATGTCAATGATACACCCGATGAAAAAAACCGTGTGACGATTGCCGGACGGATAATGACAAAACGCGACCACGGGAAAAGTAGTTTCGCACATCTGCAGGATAGCACCGGACGTATCCAAGTATATGTACGGAGAGACGGCGTTGGACCCGACTCTTACCTTATATACCGCCGCTTTGATGTCGGAGACATAATCGGTGTTAGCGGCGTCGTATTTCGCACGCGAACAGGCGAACTAACAATAAACGTTGACACAGTTAAACTACTCTCTAAATCCATCCGACCCCTGCCTGAAAAATGGCACGGACTGACAGATAAGCAGACACGGTATAGACAACGTTACGCTGATCTTATTATGAATCCTGAAGTGAAAGAGGTATTCTTAAAAAGGACGCAGATCGTTCAGGCAATAAGAGATATGCTCAACGAACAAGACTTTAGTGAAGTTGAAACACCTATACTGCAACCGATCTATGGCGGCGCAAGTGCAAGACCTTTCACAACGTATCATAAGACTTTAGATCAACCCTTATACCTGAGAATCGCAAATGAACTATATTTAAAAAGACTAATTGTCGGTGGGTATGACAAGGTATACGAATTCTCACGTGATTTCCGAAATGAAGGTATGGATAGAGACCATAATCCAGAATTCACAATGCTTGAACTCTATCAAGCCTATGCCGACTATATTGACGTAATGAAGTTAACAGAAAATCTAATAGCGAACACAGTAGAAAAAATACACGGTACAACAAAAATTACATATCAAGGACAACAGTTAGACTTTTCACCACCATGGCAAAGAATGACGATGATAGAATCTATCAAAGAACACAGCAGTTTTAATCCTGAAACACTATCTGAAGATGAACTCTACTCAAAAGCTGTCCAGGCAGGAATTGAATTGGATGGAAACGAGTCTAAAGGACAAATAATCGCTGAACTTTTTGATACTTTTGTAGAAGACAAGCTAATTCAACCCACTTTCATCTATGACTATCCAATAGAGGTATCTCCATTCGCCAAAAAGAAACCAGAAAATCCAGAATTCGTTGAAAGATTCGAGTTTTTCATCGCTGGCATGGAATTAGGTAATGCCTTCAGTGAACTGAATGATCCAATTGATCAAAGACAACGTTTTCTCGAGCAAGCAGCAAATTTAGCAAAAGGTGATGATGAAGCATTTATGGTCGATGAAGACTTTCTACGTGCTTTAGAATATGGTATGCCACCAACGGGAGGCTTGGGGATTGGAATAGACAGATTGACTATGTTGTTAACCGATCAATACTCAATACGGGACGTTATCCTATTTCCACAGATGCGACCAGAGAATTAATATGAAAACCGTACCTACCTTACATACAGAAAGGTTGATATTACGCGCTTTTACGCTTGATGACGCACAGGATGTTCAAAAACTCGCAGGAGAACGCGATATCGCAGCAACAACCAGTAACCTTCCGCACCCTTATGAAGACGGTATGGCAGAAACATGGATAAATACACATACGCCAAGATTAAAAGAAGGAAAAGGTGTCGTTTGGGCAATCACACTAAAGGTGAATGATTCCTATACAGACACAACCCTAATTGGTGCAATTGACATAAATGTTGATAAATCAGAAAAAATCGGTGAACTTGGGTACTGGATAGGAAAACCTTACTGGAATTCTGGTTACTGTTCAGAAGCCGCGAAGGTAGTGCTAAACTATGGATTGGATGTTCTCAAATTAAAAAGTATCCATGCATTCTATTTCGCTAAGAATCCTGCATCCGGACGCGTCATGCAGAAAATCGGTATGAAATTTGAACAACGTTTCCCAAAGGCAGTAGAGAAATGGGGCGTACTTGAAGACATAATTAAATATAACATACAAAACAAAACAGCGGATGTCTAATTCACAGAACTTACGCCTTCCCCTTGATAAGGGGGATTAGGGGGGTTACAAAGGCTTTATTTCAGTTTTATATTGTAGGTCGGGTAGAGCGAAGCGAAACCCGACATGATAGACGCAATTAATACATGTCGCCAGTTAATATTTTAATGGTGCTTCGCTCTACCCGACCTACAAAAGAAGACTTGATAAAGCACTAGACTATATGAAATTTGAATGGTTCGTAGCCTCACGTTATCTACTTTCACGCAGAAAACAATCGTTTATATCAATTATAAGTATAATCTCTATTATAGGAGTCAGTCTGGGTGTAGCAACTGTTATTTTAGTTATCGCTGTTTTGGACGGCGTTGAACACGGTTTAAGAGATAGGTTTCTTGCGAATGAAGCACATATCGTCTTGAGAGATTTTGCGTTTTTCTCTGATTACGATACAAAGATTGAGGAAATAAAAAAAGTTCAAGGTGTCGTCGCAGCCTCACCTGTCGTCTATTCTCAGTCAGCAATTTTCCGGCAAGATAATAAGAATATAGACGCTGTAATTCTCGTTAAAGGTATCGACCCAGAACTTGAGGAATCTGTAACAGGTTTTTCTCTTTGTGTTAAGTGGTCTAACCATT
>VXOP01000123.1 GCA_009839975.1 Candidatus Poribacteria bacterium | reverse complement strand
ACTCAATGATTGTCTCTTGGTTGCATCCAGTGAGCGTTGCTGCTATCAAGAGGAGAAACGGTATAATAGAATATATAGATTTTGTCATATTTTTTTCGAAATTATCCCACTATAGACATCAATTTAGTGATGTCACCTTGTCAGTAAGTGCGATAAGGATATCGCACCATAGGAGTCAATTTAAGGAAATTAGTTTGTTCTTGGTTTGTCTTTAGTCCCGTAGGGACGATATGTTTATAGAAAACCGTTATCCTAACTCTCTTTAGTCCCGTAGGGACTGTGGTCAATATTTGATCAGATTTATCTTCTTAAATTGACGCTTATGGTGCGATATCCTTATCGTACCTACCGGCCTGGGGTATTATCGCTTTCGTGTCTTCCTATTGCGGTTCAGTGCTTTCAAGCAATTCTTTATATTTAGGTAATTCTCTTATTTCATCAAATGCAGGCTCTATTTCTGCAGCTGAACGGGCTTCTTTATCCACCCGGATCGCTTCTCGTAACGATGCGATTGATCTTTCAATGTCAATGTGTTTCGGGTAGTCGCTGTCAGAATCCTGTGCCCGTAATGCATAAGCAACGGCAAGATTAAAGTGTGCTTTTACGAAATCGGTGTCCAGTTGGGTTGTGCGTTCCCAAGCAAGGATTGCCTCGTCAAGTTCTCCCATATTCCCGTATACAGCACCCAGATTAAAATACGGAAGTATCCATCCCGGTTCCTTCTGAATTGCCAATTTCAACTCGGTGATTGCTTGTGCGAGATTGCCTTCTTTGGCATAAGTTAGTCCCCAATCATAGTGTGACACTGCTGCTGCATTCGGTTTTATAACACCGTTATTATCCGAATAAGGGATAGTATTGAGTCCACATCCGATTAGCATTGCTGCAATACAGCATATAAGAATAAATCGCATTTCTTTCTCCCCGTCTTTTTGATTACACATTAACCGAAATTAGTTTGTTAATCAAGCGTTATTTTCAAATTTACCCTAAATGTCACTTAGACGGCACATGCCAGAGGTAGATAGTTCCATCTTGTTTGTAACCTCTTGCGTTCATACTTACGAGCGTTTTCCCATCAGGGGCAAATGCTAATGTGTGGACAAATCTCTTAGTTGCTTGGTAAGTTGCAAGATGGCGACGGGTGGCAAATTCCCATAAATGAATCTTACCCCCTGTATCTCCACTGGCAAGAATTTTACCATCCGCTGAGAATGCTAACTGACAGACTGCATGTTGATGTCCAGTCATGGTGTCAATAAGGCGTTGGTCTACAATATCCCATAGTTGAATTTTCTTGTCTCCATTACCAACAACAAGGGTCTTACCATCCGGTGTAAATGCTAAGGCGTGAACATTAAAATTCCGAAAGTTAAACCTTTCTAAGAATCCATCAAAAAAACCTTTAGATGTTTTGAGTGTGCCAACCTCCTCACCTTTTTTCAGATCCCATAAGAAAACTTTGCTTCCGATACCGTAAACAAACGTTTCTTCATTTATCGTTGACGTATACCAATGCTGATCTATATTCGTAAAGGTGTATAGTTCCTTACCGTTGATCGTATCCCAAATCTCTGTACCACTTCTTGTCTGAATAATCAGTTTATTACCATTCTGTGCAAAAATTCCGACTGTTTCTCCAGAGAAGTGTGTCCCATCATTAAATGAATCAGAGAAGCTTCCAACTAGTGCTTCAGGGATAGTGTATGCTTTTTGAAGTTCTCCAGAGTTTATGTTCCACATTTTGATGTCACCTCTGCTTTCACTGATAAGCGTTTGGTTGTCTTTAGTAAATGTCAACGCACGGATAGATTCTTCATCTGTCTTAATTGTCATCCGTTTACGCCGTGTGCTTACATCCCAAAGTTGTATGCGCTCTAAAACATCACTCGTTGCGATTGTTTTACCATCATGAGAAACTGTTAAAGATGTGAAGGGTCTTGTAAAACTTGAAGTAAGGGTAATTAACGGTTCATCGGTGTGTGACTGCCACACATGAACTTCGCCATTTGCATCTGTAGTAGCAAGGGTTGCACCATCACCTGATAACACAAATCGCTCTGGAAAGGGTTTAGATTCATCTAAATCAAGCGGCACCTTACTGATTTCCTGTCCAGCAAATAAATCCCATACTGTGTAGTTATCTTTGCTGATAAGATAGAGTAATTTCCCATCACCTGAAAATCTTACCGTTTCCACTTCTAAGAAGGTAGCAATTTTACTACGTGTGCCGATGTCCCATATTACACATCCAGCATAACCTGTCAGCGCAAGACATTTACCATCGCCTGAAAATGCTACCTGCTTGACTCGGTTAGACCTAAGTGCAGCAAGTTGTTCGCCTGTGTCAACATCCCAAATTTCGATGGGGCCTTGGGTGTACGCCATACCCCTATTGCGTGAGGTTAGGTATTGACTTGAACTCACAAGGGTTTTTCCATCTGGTGAAAACTCCAGTTTTTCCTTCCATATTACTGGCTGCTGATCGAGGTATGATTTGCTGTGGGAGAAGCTGCCTATGGGAAACTGTATAGGAAAAGGTTTACCATCATCCCTGTAGGTTGTATGGTGTTCTCTCTCATCTATAGGTGCAGGTAATACAGCGTGGACAGTTGGTTTTCCACTCAACTGGATAAATTGAGAGTCATCTGTCCTACGTGTAGATACTATCATATTTTTGCCTGTCTGACCATTTTGTATAGTGATTGTGCCATCCTTATTTGCGATAGCAAAGGTGACAACCCCTACGCGGTCAACAAATGCTGCCATAGCAGGAAGCCAGACTTTACCCAAGACCTTTATCTTCCTATACTTTGGTCTGTATGTTTTTTGCAGTTTGCCGGTGGTGGAATCCCATAGAAGAAGGTCCTTCTGCTGAGTCAATCCAATAAGAGACTGTCCATCTTTTGAGAAGTTTAGTGAAAAAAGAGTATCTTTAGGGATATCCAGTGTCTGCAAGCTGCTTCCTGTCTCTGTATTCCAAAGACGCACGGTTTTGTCAATAGCACTGCTGGCGAGGGTTTTACTATCTGGTGAAAATGCTACATGTGTAACAGTATCTGTATGTGCTGAAATGAGTGCGGTTTCTCTACGCGTGTTAACATCATAAAGCCATACACCGATGGAACTCGCTATAGCCAACTTTGTGCCATCGTGTGAGAGCTGTATGTCGTATATGATACCTTTTCCGAGTCGTGCTTTTGCTCCTTCGGGTAAACCTATTTGCGTGTAATCTTCCGCATTGGCAATGGGGAGATAGATCAATATGATGAAAAATAGTGTTAGAAGAGTGGTAAACGTTTTTGATTTCATTTTGTAAGATTCCTTTTTGCTAATATAGGGATTTCAGAATTTATGAACATTACAAAGCGGATGAGGTGATCTCGGCGGGCGAGGTGACCTCGCCCCTACGCGGGGTCTCTGTTAACGCCATGTAGAGATTTCCCACAGCAGTACTGTCCCATCAGTACTCCCGCTTGCGAGTGTTTTCCCATCAGGACTAAAGGCGATTTCATTTATACGTCCTGTATGTCCTGTGAATTTGTGCCACTGTTCACCCGCTGCGATGTTCCATAGCCGTATCGTCCTGTCTTCACTTGCGGATGCCAGTGTCTGTCCATCAGGACTGAACGCCACACTCCAAACGGCATCTGTATGACCTGTAAATGTTTTTAGTTCCTCATTTGTATGGGTGTCCCATAGACGTATAGTTTTGTCCCAACTTCCGCTTGCTAACATTCTGCTATCAGGACTAAATGCTACAGCAAAAACCCATTTTGTATGTCCTTCGAGTGTTGCCTTATGTTTTCCTGTTGCGATGTCCCATAGTTGGATAGTGTTTCCTGCATTTCCACTTGCTAACGTTTTTCCATCGGAACTGAAATCAACACTGAAGATATTGTCCGCATCTTCGGTCAATGCATTCAGTATTTCACCTGTTGCTACATCCCAAAGATAGAGATTACCGTCTTCGCTGCCGCTTGCGAGTATCTTCCCATCAACACTAAATGCTACAGCATTGACCCAATGTAAGGCTGTACTTTTTCTTTTCGTAAATGTTTTAAGCTCTTCTCCTGTATTTGCATTCCAAAGCCAAATTGTCTCAGGTTCACCATTAGCACCTGCTACTGTTTTTCCATCTGGACTAAAAGCGTTACAATTGATGCTATAGGTCAGATGTGTATTTAAGGGGTTGTCTGTATTTGTATCCCATATATGAATACCGTTGTAACTTCCAAATGTTAGTTTCTTTCCATCTTTGCTATATGATACACAATTCACACTACCATTAAAC
>VXOP01000051.1 GCA_009839975.1 Candidatus Poribacteria bacterium | reverse complement strand
TCACAGGGCCTACACGAAGGTGGAAGGATTCAAAATTGTTGCTGTGTGCGACATTTTCCGTGAAAAAGCATTACAGGCTGCTGAAAACTGGGGTGTACCTAAAAAGAATGTCTTTACCAGTTATAACAAAATGTTGGAAATGGATGAGATTGACACGGTGAGTGTCTGTACATATAACCAAGCACATCGGAGACCGACAGTCGCTGCACTCAACGCGGGTAAGCATGTCTTTTGCGAAAAACCGATGGCTGCGACACTCGCAGATGCAACTGCGATGGTACGGACAGCAAAGTCCTCAGGAAAAATACTTCAGATCGGTGTCAAGAGTGCATTCTCACCGCAGATACAATTCTCAAAAAAGATTATCGCTGAAGGGATACTTGGCGATATCTACTATTCAGAATCTGTTGGGTGCAGACGTCGCGGAATCCCTGGACGCACATTTATCTACAAAAAGACTGCAGGTGCAGGCGCAATTGTTGACATCGGTATCTATAACTTACATAATTCGTTGTATGTAATGGGGTATCCGAAACCGGTGCGTGTGTCTGCGATTACAGCGGATTATCTCTCACAACAAAACCCGAGATTTAAGGATAAAATGGATGTGGAAGAATTCGGCTCTGCCTGGATCCGCTTTGAAAATGGCGGTGTCATGGTCTTTAAGATATCCTGGGCAGTTCACCAAGACTCGCTCGGCAGCAGCTACTGCCTTGGCAAAAACGCGGGTATCTCTTTAAGCGGACCGACAGTCTATGCTGATTCCTATAACAAAGACCTAAAAAGACTGGTAGAATCTGAAGGTCTAACTGCTATACCCGATCCCCCAGAAGGCATGACGACAATACGATTTGATGGATTAAAGAAGGTTGATGTGTGGGAAGCACAGATGACAGCCTTCCGTGAAGCGGTAAAAAATAACGCTCCATCTCCACTTCCACCAGAAGGGGTCTTCCTGACGAACGTAATTATGGATGGTATTTTCCGATCTCATGAAAAAAAGAAGGAGGTTGCGGTGAAGATACCAGAGATTTAGTTTCATAAGTTTGATAGATAACATTGCATAGAATAAGGTTAATCTGATACTACACAACTGATTTATTTCTCATAAGGAGATTACGATATGCCTATACGGGTAGGAATTGTTGGAACAGGTGGCATTTCAAGAGCGCATCGCCATGCCTATGATAAGGCAGGCGGATTTGAGATTGTCGCGGTGTGCGACATCGTTGGAAAAAAGGCGCGACAAGCAGCAGAAGAGTGGGGTGTACCCAAAAAGAGTGTCTTCACAAGCTATAACAAGATGCTTGAAATGGAAGAGATTGACACGGTGAGTGTCTGTACATACAACCAAGGACATCGCAGACCTACTGTTGCCGCATTGAACGCAGGTAAGCATGTGTTCTGTGAAAAACCGATGGCAGCAACGTTGGCTGACGCAACTGCTATGGTGCAAGCTGCTAAAGCTAATGGGAAAATACTGCAGATCGGAATTCATAGCACTTTCAATCCGAGACTTCAGTTCGCAAAAAAGATAATAGCGGAAGGGATTCTGGGGGATATTTACTATTCCGAATCCTCAGGGTGTAGACGACGGGGTAATCCGGGACATACATTTATCTATAAAAAAACTGCTGGAGCAGGTGCAATCGTTGATATTGGGGTATACAACATGCACGATTCTCTATATGCAATGGGATATCCGAAACCGGTGCGTGTGTCTGCTATTACGGAGGATTATATCTCACAGCAAGATCCCAGATTTAAGGATATTATGGACGTTGAAGAATTCGGTGCTGCCTGGGTCCGATTTGAGAATGGTGGGGTGATGGTATTCAAAATATCGTGGGCAGTACATCAGAATACGCTCGGCAGCAGTTTCTGTCTCGGAAAGGAAGCGGGGATAGCCTTGGGGAGTCCTGTTGTTTTCGCCGATTCCTATAGCAAAGAACTTCAGAAACTCGTAGAATCGGAAGGATTAACAGCAAAACCCGACCCACCTGAAGGCATGACGACTATCAGTTTTGAAGGTTTTCAGGGAGTTGATGTCTGGGTAGCTCAGATGATGGCGTTCCGTGAAGCGGTATTGACCGATGCACCGTCCCCTATTCCACCTGAAGGTGTACTATTGACAAATGTCATTATGGATGGTATTTTCCGTTCACATGAAAGTGGTAAAGAGGTTGCAGTGAGAGTTCCAGAATTCTAAATGTGGTAAATTACAAAGATTCTGCCTCTCTTGCCGCTGACATCTACATTGACTTTTTGTCTAACTCTCAGATTGTTGTGTTGTCTGATACGTTTATCTAATTGGAGGGGATCCAAAGTCAGTAATACCATTCTACCTTTTGGTTTTAGGACGTTTTCAAACTGATGTAGCGCGTTACCGTAGAAGTTCGAAATCTCAGACACTGCTTCTCTCGTTCCTGTGTTAATTGTCATGTTGCAGACGATTCTGTCTACAGCGTTTTGCTGAATTGGGAGTTTCTGTGCTTCCCATTGAAAAAATTGACGCGGTTGGTGCTGACGACCAAAGTTCACTTTGGTAGCGTCCAGGGATTCTGTTGAGATGTCCCCACCGATAAGGTAACGATATCGTCCTGAATATGCGCGTTCTAAGAGGATTGTTCCAGCCCCACACATGGGATCTAAGAAAACATCATTTGGATGTGGTTGCGATAGCGAGACCATTCCATAAGCTATGGTGGACTTAATGGAATGTGCTATACGAGTCTGTTTTTGTATCCGTTCACCCCAATACTGCTTAGAGATTCTGATGCTAATATACACATCTCCGCCATGCAACTCAACCAATATATCCAGTCCTGACTCGGATCTGGTCAGTTGCCATCCACGATTGATGAATACTTTCTCAACGACTTGCTGCAGATCACGTTTTTGAAAGTTGCGTTGACCAGACATCCGACATATAACACGAAAAGGAATTCTCTTACGCAAACGCATCCCTGTCTGACGACACCTATATACTAAATCCTGCAGATTCAGTCGAGAAATCGCGTTACGTATTGCTGTTAGTGACTGACGTGAACGTGTCATTCCTGTGATATGTTTAGCGATGATGTGCAAATGTTCTGCAGTTCGGATTTCTAACAGATCTTTTGGATTTCCGTTAAATTGAAAGACTATTTTCTGCGGTTCTCGTTTTAGAATTTTGAGATTGTTCCTATCACCATAGCGTGCAAGTATCTCTTTTCGTGCTAAACTCTCTAAGCCAGATGAAACGGAGATTGAATAGATCATATTACCTCTTTTGTATTTAATATGTGGTTAGCGATGTTTCGTTGTCAGGCATTGCAAAATAAGATAGTACATCATTCTCATTTTCATGTCAAATAATTGTAACAGATTTTACTTACCAAATGGGAACATTTTGCTTGACATCCATGATGAAATTACCTTAAAATGAATCAATGCTTCAATAGGAATTCTACCGAATGTTTACGCATCAAAAACCCGATCTCACATCACTACAGATCAAGGATATTGCAAGAATTACAATATGGGGAGTCGGTTTAATTGGGGGTTCGCTTGGTTTAGCATTAAAGAAAAATGGTTTTGAGGGTGAACGTGTCGGTTTAGGTAGGAACATCGGTAGACTAAAGATTGCTCAAGAACTTGATGCAGTTGACACTATTACTACTCATGTGTCAGAAGGGGTTCAGAACAGCGATCTGATTGTGCTATGTCCACCTGTAAATTATGTTTCACTCTTTGTCAGAGAGGTATTAGAATTTGTTAAATCAGATGATAAGCATACTGTATTGACAGATGTTGGTAGCACTAAGACTGTGACCGTCACAGCTGTTGATAGGATGTTAGATGAGACATGTTCACGAAATGTTTCTTTTGTTGGCGGACATCCTATGGCAGGTTCACATAAAACAGGTGTGGGTGCTGCAGATGCAGACCTATTTGACAATTCAAAGTGCCTTCTAACACCAACCGAATACACAACTGAGCAGGCATTGGTATTAGTAAAAGATTTGTGGCATTTTGTCGGGGCAGAGACAGTTCTGTTATCACCTGAGTCACATGATCAACTTATAGGAGCAGCGAGTCACCTTCCGCATCTCATCGCAAGCATACTTGCAAACAGTATCGCAAACGCTAAGACAGATGAAGGGAATGCCTTGGACTTCACAGCAACAGGTTTTAGAGATACAACCCGTATTGCTGCAGGGGCACCAGAAGTATGGACAGGTATCTTTACACAAAATACTGAAGTTATTTTACAGTTAATAGATGATTTTGTTGACAACATAAACAAATTCAGGAC
>VXOP01000231.1 GCA_009839975.1 Candidatus Poribacteria bacterium | reverse complement strand
GCACCTAACCCTTTGTGGCGGGGTTTCCCCGCCCGTCATCAATGTGCCACCTGCATATTTAATATTCAAACTTGCTTAGGGACTTTGTTCTCTTTTGTAATCCGAATTAGAAATCGTAATGCTTCGTTAACAGATGCAGTATCAGGAAATACTTCTGCAACATCAGGTTCCAATTGAATGACAAGTCTACCAGCAAGAGATCTCCGTCCAGGACCTATTTCTCTAACCCGTAGGTTTTTCAAGTCATATTCGGGCAAAAGATCGTCATGCATCACTGCTTTATTCATAACTACGTATTATACCATAAGTACCAGAAAAAATCAACACAATTATTTTTCAGTTTCCTGCATCATTTTTTTTGAGATTCGCGCTAAAACTGCAAGACCAAGTTCAGGGTTCTCGTCTAATTCAAAATCCTTAAAGACTTTTGCTATTGCTTGTTCAATTTTCTCTGCTTGTTCCTCATCAGTTAGTATAACAACTCGTTCCTGTTCGTGTTCATTTGGAGTCGTGATACCTATACGGATTGTCTCATCAGCCGATTCATCATGTTGTAGTTTATGATATGACACAGCTTCAAAATGTCTGAATTTCCTAACAAGTTGAGAAAGATTTACTTCAAATTGTGCCTTATCTGTATCTAACCACGATGCTGGTGGTTTCTTCGCAAGGAAAGTACCAATTGACTCAATCCAACCTTTGAAATCGTGTCCTTCACTGTAAAGATGTATGAGAAACCCCTTTAATTGCGTGTCAATAACGACCTCTAATAACGGTTCAGCTCTGGTGGCTAATTCTGTACGAAGATTCTCACCAGTATCCTCTAACCTAAACGCTGCCGCAAGCATACTTTCAAGTGAGTTAAGAAGTTTATCGTAAGCAGTACCAAGTTCCGACAACGCATCTTGTAGTGTGTTGAAGAAATTTGCAAGGGCAATTGAATCACTGTATTCTGTTGTAAATGCAGAAAAACCGAGCGACTCAGGAAGTTGTCTAAAGAGCAGTTCGTCTGGTTCACTGGCTTTGTTGACGACCTCCCGTATACATCTTGCTGCATCACTCAGATCTTGTGTCTTTTGTGTATAATTTGGCAATTGCGATATAAACCGCATCAGTGGTGCGACAATAGTCAATAGGTCAGGTTGATCGGTTTCCACAGGTTGGTTAAGCATTTCCAAAAACCTTGAGAACATTTCCGTGCGGATACCTGCTAACCGAAATCTCTTAATTTCAAATTGCTGTGGTGCTTTTAGCAATCGTTCGAAGACAGGCATGGAAAGATCTGCTACATAGGAGCCGTTCTCGTAAAGAGCAATTTCTGTTCTGTAGTGGAGAATTACTGCACATAATAGAATTGGGAGCGGACCATTTCGGATACCAAGAGGCGGTTGCATGAGATGATAAAACAGGTTTTCAATAGGTTGTCTTGTTTCCTCACATTTTTCAAGAAACTTTTCAATTGCGTTCCAAGTATGATTTAATTTGTTTCTGTCATCAACTTTTGGAGGATGGAAACGCCACATTCCTGAGACATGACGGTGAATACCTGTGTCCAATAGGAGAGAGCGGTAGATACTCATTTCTGGAGGGTAACCTTCAATTCCCAGATCCTCTCTGTTTTCATTTTCAAGCATAGCCTGAATTAGTTTTTTACGAGCAGATGTCGCAGCACCAGATATTTTTCTACGATTAATAAGTTCATTCCGTATTAACGGTGTTTCCGAGAATATTTCATCACAGATTATTGAAAGATATTCATTTCTTTTACGTTCGGAGTCAATATCTGTCTGTTCTCCTTTATGATACCAAATGCATACTTCTTTGTCGTCGGCACCATATACTGCTGATATTCTTTCAGACACATCATGTTCAACATCTGCCAATCGTTTTTTGAGTTCCCGCCTTGCTACAGCGTCACTTTCAAGTTCTGGTGTGTTTTCATTTACCCAATGTAAATAAGCAAGTTGTGTCACCGCGTTGTTAAGATAACCAATAGTACGTGGAATTGCAATTAAGATCTCTTGTCGTTCTCTTAGGTCAATATTGGTTGCTTTTTCAATTAGTTGTGTTACCTCATATTCGTTAGCAGGTAATGCATATAGGATAAGACCGTCTGCATCCTCAAGTGGTTCATTTAGGTCTACATTATAGTTTTCAATATCTGTATAGCGAATAGTGAAGTAACGGAGAGTGCCAGTTTGATGAAGGTGTCGTCTTGCAACCAGAGGTCGCATCGGCATGTATCGTGATAAATCGGTCGCAAGTGCCGCCTTTGTGTTGACTCGTGATTCTGCAACGCTGAGTCTTTCTTCAATGTCAACATCGCTACCTTCCCAAATTGCATAAATATCGTTATGTCTACGATAGGTTATAATTGAACGTTTCTGTAATGTTAATAGCACCTCAGAAAACTCGGTTTCAAATTCTGACGAATTATCGTCTAATGCGTAATGGAGCAGTTCTTGTGATGCTTTCAGTTTAGGAATTACCTCTTTTACAATTCCGAGTAAACCAATAGATTTAATTAGTTTCAGAGTTAAATCTGAAGGATTCTTTAGTTGCATTATAGCGGATTCAATTTCTGCCCATTTCTTGCCACTATTTGATGTAAAGAGTTCGTTCCCTTGTGTCGCGTCAAGGTAATCATATAGGTCAGGAAGCGAGTACATCGGGAGTATAGATCCGTCATAAGATCGGTTTGAGAGAAAATCTTGTAAGCCGTAGGGTTCACTTGAATTTAGAAAAGCGAATAATGACCGTTCGTTCTGTGCAAAACGTTTGAAAAGTGGTCCGATCAATAGAGTTACCGTTGGATGAAGTGGGAGACAGTCCTGTAATAGAACAGTAAATTCGTCTGCATTGAGTTGGTGAGGAATTAATCCTATCTCAGCTGCAGTTCGAACGATTTCTCTACAATTTACATCTGCCATTATATCTGGTGGTTTCTCAAAAGCTGCACCGACTAAACGCAATACCTGCTCTGTTGGTTCGGTAAAAACGACATCCTCAAATCTTCCCTGAACCTTCGTCCATTCCTCACGTTGTGATTGTGCTGTTCGTTGTGCATAAGCCTCAAAAGCCTGATGAAGAATAGTAATGAGAAACAGGGGTGTCTGTTGACTACGGTCTGCTAATTCAGCAAGACTTTGAAGCACAAACATATCACCTTGGGATGGATTCTGTGCCGCGAATTCAAGAAACTTACCCAGTTCATCAATTATGAGTAACAAACCGGAGCCACCTGAATCGCAAATCTCGTGGGTTGCAGATTCATATAGATGTGTTACATCAGAAGCAGTCGGTAGGGAATCCTTGTTTGCTGTTTCCAACAGTTCTTTAAGTTCCTGCTGTAGTGAAATAGATATATTTGTTCCGTTGCAATTGGAAAGTCCACGATCTAAACTACGTAATAAAACAAGTGGAAGTGGTGCTCGTTCCCCGGAAACGAGTATGGGACAGAATCCAGAACTTAACTGATTTCCATTCTCGAATGTGTTTCTGAATCGTTCATATAGCGAGGTATCACCACGTTCTAATAGTTCTAAAGCCTGTTGTGCTGTAGGTGAATTTGAATTTCCTAATAATTTGGCAGCAAATAGAGCAAAGGCGGATTTACCTGACCCGTAGGGACCTGTGAGTGACCATGCTTTAGAGCTTGACCCATTCTCCAGCGTTGAAATTACACGTGATAACATCTCACGTGCTGTGGCAGTCAGAACATAACCATCTATAGCATTGTCTCTATAAAAGTCGCGTTCAAGATGGACAGAACGACGAAAACGACCCTTAACATGAAAAAGCTCAGACAACGGAACGTTAGCCATAATACCCCTTTAATAGATCCATTGAAGTAACTTCTCTATGTCTATATACCTGTTTAAGATCAGCAGTTTCATCATATTGCAATGCTCTATTTGTCAGTCCCTCAAGTCTTTCAAGATATCGCGTTAACGTGTCCTCATCTAATTTAAAAACACATCCAGGACTCAATGGTGCAGTTAAAATATCTGTAAATGTTAGAGAATCCCTTTCATTGAAGCGATTTACCCAAAACGCAATTAGTGTTGCTGCGAAAACTTCAATAGGCAAAGACACCTTTTCGCCTCTTTGTATTTCGTATCCCTCACCATCTAAGGGTTCTGAAATTAGGTTGAGTTCTACAAGTGGACAATCAAAAGATTCTTCTACGACATCAGCAGTATTTCGCGATTGACAATATGTTCGTATAAAAACATTGACATCTCTTTGGAGAGTGTTCTCTGAGACTGGTCGCAAGAATTTACTTTGTAATTTTGCCCAATCATA
>VXOP01000021.1 GCA_009839975.1 Candidatus Poribacteria bacterium | reverse complement strand
CACAAACTGGAAGTTTATGCTACAAAAGAGTGACATTATCAATTAGAAATGGTATAAGATGGAAAACATTATTTGATTCCGTATTCATTTAACTTTGTATGAAGTGTGTTTCTGTTAATGCCAAGGATTTCTGAAGCTTTACTGCGATTACCTTCAGTATGTTGAAGCACAATCTCAAAGAGTGGTTTTTCATAAGTTTCTCTGATTTCTGCATGGAGTTCACCCCCATCTGTTTCAGATTCCAGATAAAGAGAGACCTGTTGTTGCAGCAATGCATATACTTGTTGATCAATATTCTGACTCTCTAAGGGATTTTCAGGTTCTTTTTCGATGAGCTGCGAAAAATGTTCCGTGAGGAGCATTTGTCCCGAACACATCACAAGTGCACGTTTGATTGCATTCTCCAGTTCACGCACATTGCCGGGCCAATGATACGCAATCAGTTTATCTATTGTATCAGAGGAGATGCTAATCTTAGGAATTTGATATTCCTGAGCAAACTGATTTGTGAATAGATCAATGAGTTGTGGAATATCCTCTTTCCGTTCTCTGAGCGGTGGTAGAGAAATTGGGACAACATTCAAGCGATAATATAGGTCGTCACGAAATGTTTTCTGTGTTATTGCGTTGTTCAATTTCTGATTTGTAGCGGCGATTATTCTGACATCTACTTGTCGCGTTTCGTTACTTCCGACAGGTTCTATTTCCCGTTCTTGTAAGACCCGTAGCAGTTTCATCTGAATATCAATAGGTAGTTCTCCCACCTCATCAAGAAAGATTGTGCCGCTGTCGGCTTGTTCGAATTTTCCCTTTCTGTCAGCATGTGCGTCTGTAAATGCACCTTTGACGTGTCCAAAGAGCGTGCTTTCAATCAGACTTGGTGGTATAGCACTGCAATCGACCACGATAAATGGGTTTTCACTGCGTGGACTATTCTTATGAATGAGTTCTGAGACTAATTCTTTGCCTGTGCCGCTTTCTCCCATAATCAGTACGGTTTCGTCACTCACGGCAGCACGACCAATTATCTGATATACAGTTTGCATAGCGGGGCTCTGTCCCACCATTCTACCTTGTGCATCAATTTGTGAAGTGTGTGCAGCTTTGGATTCACTTTCCTCTTTCGTAATAGTTGCTGCAGTTGCTGCCCGTGCGACAATGTTAAGCAGTTCCTCTTTATCAACAGGTTTTGTTAGGTAACTATAGGCGCGTCGTTTTGCCGCTTCAATAGCTGTCTGTGTTGTACCGTGTCCAGTGATGACGATAATCGCAGCTGATGGATTGCATTTCTGCAGAGATTCAATTAACTCCAGTCCATCTACATCACCTAAGAATATATCCAGCAGTATGACATCAAACTCATCTTGCTGTACAGATGTGATTGCATCTTGTCCGTTTTTTGCTTTGACAGTCTGGTATCCTGCCTTCTCAAGTGCAGCACTTAGGACTAAACGTAAACTGTGATCGTCATCTGCGATGAGTACTGAATATGACATATTTTTTACTCAGATTATTGAAATTAATCGGTAGTGTTTGGTATTGATATAATGAACGCAGTACCCGTTGATAGTTCAGCATCAACTTCAATACTACCCCCGTGTTCAGCGAGTATTTTCTGACTGATATACAATCCAAGACCTGTCCCTTTCTGTTTCGTTGTATAGAATGCATCAAAGAGATTCTGGATGTCGCTTTCTGAGATACCGAGTCCGGTGTCTTGTATCCGGATACGGGTCGTTTCTGTTTGATCAGAATAATCGGTATTAATTGTTAAGGTTCCGCCTTTTTCCATCGCCTCAATAGCATTGGAAAACAGATTGAGAATGACTTGTGTCATTGCATCTTGATTGACGTTGATAGATGGACATTTGGAATATTTACGTATAACGTCGATCTCATATTGGTCAAATTCTGGTTGATAGGTAGCGATGCAGCTATCCAGCAACTCGTGAATATCACACTGTTCTGCATCTGCTGTTGCTGGTTTACCGAAAGCGAGTAGTTGTTCAATTGATCGGTTAAGTCGGTCTACCTCTTTGATAATAATAGTGGTGTATTCATCGATTTCAGCTTGTTCTTCATCAGATAATGGCAAGAATCTATCGTCAGGTTCACTGAGCAGTTGTGTTGCTAAACGTATACTCCCTAACGGATTTCGTACTTCATGTGCTATTGTGGTAACGAGTTTTCCGAGTGCTGCGAGTCGTTCAGATTGCACCAAAGCGTCAATCGTCTGCTTGATTTTTACTCTCTGTGCGATAATTGCGGCGATGATCTCTAATACGTGTAAGTCTTCTGCAGCAGTCAGTTCGTCTTTCGCCTTGTCAATGCGAAGTGTCCCAATAATTTGATCTTCAACAATTACTGGCAGACACCAAAAATCAATTTTGTCTTTAGATTCTACCTCTTCTGGCGGCAGTAATATGACGGAAGGTTTAGGGATACGTTGATGTGGTATACCTCTTGTTTTTCCGTCAGCTAAGACTTTTCTTTCTATTTCTTCAATTTGGTGGTCTGTCCCTCGTTTTAGTTCAGCTTCGGTTAATCCTAAATTCACTTCAATTGGTTGAACGATCTGTCCATTTTCATATAGGTTCAAAGTTCCGCGATAGATTCCGAGATGTTGTGACAGGATTTCAATTGTTCTATGAAAGAGTTCTTCGAGTTCAAGTGCAGCATTTGCCGTTTGACTCACTTCGGAAACAACGGATAGGTTGCGAACCCGTTTCTCCAATGTTGTCTTTGCCATGCTAATCTTATCCATCTCTTCTGTGCGATTTAGTCTTTGAAACTGTAGTTGACGAATAGTGCTAACAAGATTAAACGCAATAACAGGGTATAGAAATGCTATTGCGATACCGCCAATGTTTGTTGGGTCTGTAAAGGCATAGAACAAATTTGCAACAGTTGTCAAACCGAGTAGTATGTTCTGGTTTCTTGTATTCTCATAAGCAGCTGCAATAAGTATGACTCCATAATATATATGTGATATAATCGGATAATATTGGTGTATTCCTGACACAACATAAACGAAAATGTTAACACATAACACACCGAGAGTTAATAGCAGCGTTTTCATGCGGCTTAACCTCTAATCCTCTTTATGCACACCCCTAATCTACTTGCCATTTCAGGAAGTTATCCAACATTTTTAATCCGACGCGACCACTTTTCTCCAGATGAAATTGTGTTGCCACAATGTTTTTATAAGCGATTGCACTACAGAATTCTATACCGTAAGTTGTTTGACCAATGACAGCATCTGTCATATCTGGCACAGGATAATATGAGTTTACGAAGTAAAAATGTGCGGGATTTGGGACATCTTCAAATACCTTGTGTGGACGAACCTGTGCTACTTCGTTCCATCCGATCTGCGGAACTTTGAGTCCATTCTGTTTAGGGTACTTCTTTACTGAACCGTGTAGGAGTCCGAGACAATCGGTGTCTTCTTCCTCACTATGCTCAAAGAGTATCTGAATACCGATACAGATACCTAACATGGGTCTACCAGATTCGTAGAATTTGCAGAGTACGTCGTCAAGAGAACGCTTTTGCAGATTTTCCATCGTTGCTTTTGCGGCACCAACGCCAGGGAAGATCATGCGTTCTGCGGAAAGTATTGTGTCTGGATCGTCAGTTATCTTGTTTTCATAACCGAGCTGGTCCAATGCCCGCGCAACACTTGTAAGGTTACCGGCTTTGTAGTCTATAATTGCAATCATTGGTATATTCTAATATTTAACTGTCAAGCGTTTGGAGTTGTTTGTTTAGGTTTGCCATTTCAATAGCGGTTACAGCTGCTTCAGCTCCTTTGTTTCCTGCTTTTGTTCCAGCTCTTTCAATTGCCTGTTCAATCGTGTCTGTGGTAATAATTCCGTAGATAATAGGGACACCGGTATTTAAGGCTACTTGTGCAATACCTTTTGCACTTTCACCGGCAACATAATCAAAATGCGGGGTAGCACCCCGGATGACTGCACCGATACATATTAGCGCGTCGTATCTGCCGCTATCTGCAAGTTTTTTTGCTACGGTGGGTGTCTCAAAAGCACCGGGAATCCATACGACATCTACGGCATCTAAGGTGCCGCCATGGCGTTTTATTGCATCAAGTGCGCCATCTAAGAGTTTCGTGGTAATAAAACTGTTAAACCTACTGACAACGACTCCGAATTTTAATCCATTACAATTCAGGTCACCTTCATATATATTTGGCATTTAATCTACTTCCTGCAAGTGTGATTTTATTTCTAACTATGTAGCATAATCTGTTAGATTGTGCCTGTGATGACGCAAACTAACAGTTTGCG
>VXOP01000013.1:1609-4355 GCA_009839975.1 Candidatus Poribacteria bacterium | reverse complement strand
TCTCTTGTTCTTCTGTTAGTGCGTCAATGTCTACATCCAAGGCAGCTAATTTCAACCTTGCAACTTCATCGTCAATAGATGCAGGAACATCATAGACCTTGTTTTTAAGGTTCTGATGGTTCTGTGTGATATATTCAAGTGACAATGCCTGATTTGCAAAACTCATGTCCATAACGCTTGCGGGGTGTCCTTCTGCAGATGCTAAGTTGACTAACCTGCCTTCTCCAATAAGATACAGCGTCCGTCCATCAGCGAGCGTGTATGATTCTACATATTCACGTGACTCTGCTTTCTCAACGGCAAGTTCTTCAAGTGCAGGAATGTCTATCTCAACATTAAAGTGTCCAGAGTTTGCGATGATAGCACCATCTTTCATCACTTCAAAATGTTCTTTTCGGAGGACATGAATATCACCTGTGAGTGTAATAACCAGGTCAGCTTCTTGGACGGCATTATACATTGGCATGACGCGGAAACCGTCCATAACAGCCTCTAACGCTTTCAGCGCGTTTACCTCTGTTACGATGACATTTGCCCCTAAACCGCGTGCACGACTTGCAACACCCCTTCCACACCAACCGTATCCAGCGATAACGATGGTTGTTCCAGCGATGAGCAGATTCGTAGCGCGAATGATACCATCTAATGTGCTTTGTCCTGTACCATATCGGTTATCAAAGAAGTGCTTTGTGTTTGCATCGTTCACAGCGATAATGGGATATTTCAGAACACCTTCGGCAGCCATGCTTTTTAGTCTGATAACACCTGTTGTGGTTTCTTCAGTTCCAGCGATGACCTGTTCAACGAGTGCTGAATCTATCTCTTCAGCATGTAGTTGTGAGACTAAGTCTGCGCCATCATCCATCGTGATGTTTGATTGCGTGGCAAGTGTGGCATGAATGTGTTTGTAGTATGTTTCTGTGTCTTCACCATTGATGGCAAATACCGCAATGTGATCATTAACAACGAGAGAGGCAGCGACATCATCCTGCGTGCTAAGTGGATTTGATGCACATAGTGCTAATTCAGCCCCACCTGCTTTCAGTGTCTGCATCAGATTTGCTGTTTCTGTTGTTACATGTAAACACGCAGCAACTTTGATTCCTTGTAGTGGTTTTTCTCTAACAAAACGTTCGCGTATTGACGTAAGGACTGGCATAAACCGATTTGCCCATTCAATACGTTGTTTCCCTTCAGCTGCAAGTTCTGTTGTTTTGATATCGTAATCCATTGTCCTCCTCATGTTTTTAGCTTATCAACATAGTCTGTTTTTTCCCATGTGAATCCAGGTTCATTGCGACCAAAATGTCCATAAGCTGCCGTATTTTTGTATATAGGCTTACGTAACTCTAATCTATTTATGATACCTGCGGGGGTTAAATCAAAATGTTGGTTAACTAATTTTGAAGTCTTCTCATCGTCTCCTGTTCCAAAAGTATCAACCATAACTGAAACAGGTGCTTTTCTTCCGATTGCATAAGCGATCTGTATTTCACATCTTTCCGCTAAACCTGCTGCAACTATATTCTTCGCTGCGTGTCGTGCTGCATAAGTAGCACTTCTATCAACTTTTGTTGGGTCTTTCCCGGAGAGTGCACCGCCGCCATGACGTCCCATACCTCCGTAAGTATCAACTATTATTTTCCGGCCAGTTAATCCTGCATCGCCGTGAGGACCGCCTGTTACAAATCTTCCTGTAGGATTAATGTGGTAGACAATGTCCGGACTTTTTAGTTCTTTAGGTATAACTTTATTTATAACCTCTTCAATGATGCCTTCTTTAATGTCAGCATCATTGGTATCCGGATGATGTTGAGATGAGATGACAACGGTCGTCACATAAGTTGGTTTATTATCTACATATTCAACTGTAACTTGTGATTTACCGTCAGGTCGGATAAAATCAAGGATTGATTCTTTTCGTACTTGTGCTAAACGGTGTGTCAATTGATGTGCTAAAGTGATCGGCAATGGCATGAGTTCAGGTGTATCTTGGCAAGCGTACCCGAACATTATGCCTTGGTCTCCTGCGCCGCCGGGATTGACCCCCATTGCAATGTCAGGTGATTGTTTATCAAGTGTGATTAATATAGCACTGTATTCAGCATCAAACCCGTAACTTGCGTCAGTATACCCGATATCTGCTATGACACCGCGAGCAATTTCTTGTAAATTTGGTGTAGCAGTTGTGGTGATTTCACCGGCAATGACAGCAAGTCCTGTTGTTACAAGTGTTTCACACGCCACCCTTCCTTGCGGGTCTTCTGTTAAAATAGCATCCAGAACAGCATCGGAGATCTGGTCAGCCAGCTTATCCGGGTGTCCTTCTGTAACAGATTCCGACGTAAACAAAAAATTACGACTCAATTAGGTTCTCCTGTCAGCCTGACATACTCCCCCGCTAAAGCGTGGGTCTTGACACCGAAGATTGATAACGCACTCCATATTTCCCAATCAACGGTATGAATACCATTTACAGAAAAGGTGGTGGTTTATGTTCAACCAACACTCAATTCACAGAATCTTCAACATCTTCGGATTCATCTGTGTTCTCAACATCTTCAGAGGTATCCGTATTTTCAACGTCTTCAGAGGTATCCGTATTTTCAACGTCTTCAGAAGCATCTGTGTTCTCTGTACTTTCAGAATCTTCAGAGGTATCCGTGTTTTCAGAATCTTCAGAGGTATCCGTGTTTTCAACGTCTTCAGAAGCATCCGTATTTTCAACGTCTTCAGAAGCATCCGT
>VXOP01000013.1:0-1509 GCA_009839975.1 Candidatus Poribacteria bacterium | reverse complement strand
TTTTCAACGTCTTCAGAAGCATCCGTATTTTCAACGTCTTCAGAAGCATCCGTGTTCTCTGTACTTTCAGATGTGTCCACGTTGTCAAGATCCTCAGCAACTTCTGTGTTAGTGTTTTCTTCAGGGATTTCAGTATCTTGTGGCGTTTCCTCTGAAGTCTGAGAATTTAGTAGATTATCAACGTTATTTTTCCCCATTTCCTGTTTGAGGAGAGCCCCCATAATTGTTTCCTCTTCCTCTATAGGTTTGGGTTGTCTTGGTTCGCGTATTGGTGCTGGTCGTTGTCGTCGCGGGCGTTCTTGTCGTTCTTCTGGTGGTGTAGATGCCCGTTCTTGGTCAGCCTGTGCTGCTTTTAGACTTAAACCGATACGTCGGTTTTTTGCATCAAGATTTATGACTTTAACATCCAGTTCTTCACCGACTGTAACGACTTCTTCAGGTCGCTCAATTCTTCTGTCGGCGATTTCAGAAATATGTATCAGTCCATCAATCCCTTCTTCGAGTTTTGTAAATGCTCCGAAACTGGTTAGATTCACGATTTTGCCTCGTACGACTGAACCGACTTTATATTTCTCTGGAACTTCATCCCATGGGTCTGGTTGTGTTTGCTTGAGTCCTAACGATACGCGGCGTTCTGAGGCATCAATCTGTAGTACGACGACCTCAACTTCTTCACCTTCCTTCAGCAATTCCTGTGGGTTGGAACCTCTGTCTGTCCAAGATAGGTCGGACGTATGTATTAATCCATCAATACCTTCTTCAATTTCAACAAAAGCACCGAAGTTGGTCAGATTTCGTATACGTCCTGTAATTTTTGTGCCGACAGGATATTTCTGTTCCAAGATTTCCCAGGGGTTCGGCTGCAATTGTTTGATTCCTAAAGATATTCGTTTATCTTCTTTAGAAATCTCAAGTACAATTGCTTCAATTTCATCCCCCTTACTAACTATTCTTGAAGGTGCGACGTTGCGTCTGGTCCAAGCCATTTCAGAGACGTGTATCAATCCCTCCACTGCTTCTTCTAGTTGAACAAAGACACCGTAGTTAACGATATTTACGACATCTCCAGAGACTCTTGAACCGATGGGATATTTTTCTTCAACATTTTCCCATGGGTCAGATGTTTTCTGTTTCAGACCTAATGATATTTTTTCGGTTTCTATATCAATAGCAATAACTTGGACTTCAATTTCGTCTCCTAGTTCAACAATTTCAGATGGGTGATGAATTCGCTTCCATGCCATATCGGTTTTATGTAGTAATCCATCAACCCCGCCAAGGTCGACGAATGCACCAAAAGTGGTGATGTTTTTTACGACACCTTTAACGAGTTGACCAACTTCAAGGGTTTTTAGCACTTCCTCTTTCTTTTCAGCCATCTCAGTTTCGACCCCTGGTCGGCGCGACAGAACAAAATTGTTTAGGCGGATGGTGATACTGAAGACCCTAAACTGGAATGTTTAACCGAAGTTCGGGGCAAGTTTATCAATTGGGCGGCATTGAACATGT
>VXOP01000140.1 GCA_009839975.1 Candidatus Poribacteria bacterium | reverse complement strand
GGTCGATAGTGTAGCGTTTAGTCCAGATGGCACCACGATCGCAAGTGAAAGTGGGGGAGACATCCATTTATGGGATGTGTCCACGGGGACGCACATCAGAATGCTAACGGGAGATATGAGTCAGGTCGAGAGTATAGCGTTTAGTCCGGACGGAAACACCCTCGCAATTGGAGATACGGATGGCATGATCTTTTTATGGGAAATGTCCACAGGAAAGAACATCAGAACGCTAACGGGAAATACGGATTGGGTCTTTAGTATAGCGTTCAGTCCGGATGGAAATACGATCGCATGTTGCTATTGGGATAACACGATCTTTTTATGGGATGTGTCCACAGGCACACACATTAAAACGCTAACGGGACATACGAGGTGGGTCTATAGTCTATCGTTCAGTCCGGATGGCACCACCCTCGCAAGTGGAAGTTCGGGAGAAATTCGTTTATGGGATGTGCCCACAGGAAAGAACATCAAAACGCTAACGGGACATACGACATCAATGGGAGAGTTCAGTCCAGGTGGAAATACGCTTGCAATTGCAAGTGGGGGAGACATCCATTTATGGGATGTGTCCACAAGCACGCACATCACGCTAACGGGACATACGAACAGGGTCTATAGTCTATCGTTTAGTCCAGATGGATACACCCTTGCAAGTGTGGGTGGGAGTTGGAAAAAAAGTCCCAGCTGTTTGAGCTGTGTGGATTGGGAAGGCACCATCCGTTTATGGGATGTGTCCACAGGCACACACATCAAAACAATACCGACATCCTCGTGGGTTCGGGTCAATAGTGTATTGTTTAGTCCAGATGGCACCACCCTCGCAAGTGGAAGTTCGGGAGAAATTCGTTTATGGGATGTGCCCACAGGAAAGAACATCAAAACGCTAACGGGACATACGACATCAATGGGAGAGTTCAGTCCAGGTGGAAATACGCTTGCAATTGCAAGTGGGGGAGACATCCATTTATGGGATGTGTCCACAAGCACGCACATCACGCTAACGGGACATACGAACAGGGTCTATAGTCTATCGTTTAGTCCAGATGGATACACCCTTGCAAGTGTGGGTGGGAGTTGGAAAAAAAGTCCCAGCTGTTTGAGCTGTGTGGATTGGGAAGGCACCATCCGTTTATGGGATGTGTCCACAGGCACACACATCAAAACAATACCGACATCCTCGTGGGTTCGGGTCAATAGTGTATTGTTTAGTCCAGATGGCACCACCCTCGCAGGGGGAAGTGGGAACGAAATTTATTTATGGGAAGTGTCTACAGGGATGCCCATCAAAACGCTAACGGGAGGACATGCGTGTAATATCAATAGTATAGCGTTCAGTCCTGATGGAAACACCCTCGTAAGTGGGAATTCGACTCGCACGCTCTTTTTATTTGATGTGTCTACAGGTGAGAACATCAAAACGCTAACGGGACATACGTCGCATGTCGAGAGTGTATTATTTAGTCCAGATGGCACCACCCTCGCAAGTAAGGGGTTCGGCTATGAAGGAATCCGTTTATGGGATGTGCCCACAAGGACGCACATTAGAACACTATCGGGACATACGGGGAGAGTCGAGAGTATATCGTTTAGTCCGGATGGCACCACCCTCGTAAGCGGAGGTGGGTTTATGGATGGCACCATCCGTTTATTTGATGTGTCCACAGGCGAGAACATCAAAACGCTAACGGCGGGACATAGGTACCCGGAAGTCAAGAGTGTAGCGTTTAGTCCAGATGGAAATACCCTCGCAAGTGGGGGTGGAAGTTGGGAAAAAACAATCCATTTATTTGATGTGTCCACAGGTGAGAACATCAGAACGCTATCGGGACATACGGGGGATGTCTATAGTGTATTGTTTAGTCCAGACGGCACAACACTCGCAAGTGAGAGTAGGGACGGCACCATACTACTGTGGGAACTGAATCCTACACGAACTGCAGTTTTGGGGGATGTCAATAAGGATGGCGTGGTGAATATCACTGACCTAACGCTTGTCGCTTCTAACTACGGTGCGAAGGGTTCGAATCCTGCCGATGTCAATGGTGATGGTGTCGTAAATACGAAGGATTTTCTGCTCGTCGCAGTAGCGTTTGAAAATGCGGATGCTGATGCAGCTCCTACTTTGTGGAGACGAAATACGGATGAGATACTCACACGCGAAAATGTGGAAAAATGGCTAAACGCAGCACGGCAGCTCAACCTGACAGATCCCCATTTTCAACGCGGTATACAGGTGTTAGAAAATCTATTGAAGGTATTGACACCAAAAGCAACGGCACTCTTACCGAATTATCCTAATCCATTCAACCCGGAAACATGGATACCTTATCAGTTAGCGAAACCCGCAGAAGTTACGCTGAGGATTTATGCTGCGGATGGGAAGGTGGTTCGGAAGTTGGCAGTCGGACAACAACCTGCAGGTATGTATCAAAATAAAAACCGTGCAGCGTATTGGGATGGTAAGAATGCACAAGGGGAACCTGTCTCAAGTGGAGTCTATTTTTACACCCTCACCACAGGTGATTTTTCTGCCACGCGCAAGATGTTTATACGTAAATGAAGCTAAACACCTGAATACCTGTCTGAATCGCGGAATACACAGAGGACACAGAGAACACAGAAAAAGAGGGGTCTTGCTAAAATCCACGCATCTTGTAAAAGTAAACTTGAAATAGGAAAGAGTCCCTTCCGTGTCTTCCGCGTTCTCCGCGCCTTCCGCGATTCTGACAAAATGACGACAATAACTTACACACCCAATTTGAAACATCAGTAGCACAATCTAACAGATTATGCTACTATATGGAAAATAAGGTTTTAAATAAGGATTAAGGATTGTAAATGACAAATCATACGCAGAAAACACATCGTGTCGGAATCATCATGAATGGAGTCACAGGGAGGATGGGAACGAACCAACACCTCATCCGTTCCATCCTGTCAATAGCAGAAGAGGGAGGTATTCCTATCGGTGAAGGCGAAGTGATTATGCCTGAACCGTTTCTCGTCGGTAGAAATCCTGCCAAATTAGAAAAACTATCAGAAACAACAGGCGTTGAAAAGTGGAGTACAGACCTCAACGCTGCACTTGCTGAAGATAATTATTCCGTCTATTTTGATGCACAAGTCACATCCAGACGGGTTGATGCCGTGCAATCTGCTATCTCTGCAGGAAAACACATCTACTGTGAAAAACCGACTGCGACGACAACTGCTGAAGCATACAGTCTGTATGAACACGCAGCAAAAGCAGGACTTAAAAACGGTGTCGTTCAAGATAAACTCTGGTTGCCCGGTATCCTAAAACTGAAACGTTTGATTGATGCGGACTTCTTCGGTAAAATAATCTCTGTCCGTGGAGAATTCGGCTATTGGGTTTTTCAGGGAGATGCAATTCCCACTCAACGTCCATCGTGGAACTATCGTTCAGAGGATGGGGGTGGAATCATCCTTGATATGTTTAGCCACTGGCGATATGTGTTAGACAACCTTTTTGGGGCGGTGAAGGGTGTGTCCTGTATTGCAACCACACACCTACCACAACGATGGGATGAGGAAAACAAACCGTATCAATGCACAGCGGAAGATGCTGCGTACGCTACCTTTGAACTGGAAGATGGGATTATCGCTCACTTTAACTCATCCTGGGCAGTCCGGGTGAGACGTGATGATCTTTTAACAATACAAGTTGAAGGTTTGAACGGTTCTGCAGTAGCAGGATTACGTGATTGCTGGATACAACCGCTCTCTGGCACACCGCGTCCAGTTTGGAACCCTGATATTGAACAACCGATTGACTTTTTTGATGGTTGGCTTAAGATTCCTGAACAGGAAACCTACGAGAACGCCTTTAAAGCGCAATGGGTGTCGTTCCTCCGACATGTCGTTGCAGATGAACCTTTTCCTTGGACGTTACTGGAAGGGGCAAAGGGTGTGCAGTTAGCAGAATTAGGAATGGAATCTTGGCAGAAACGGAAATGGATGGATATACCGGAACTTTCAGCACCAAGCACCAGCGGTGCGAAAGGTATATAGAACGTGTGAACAACAAAAGACCAAGCACCAGCGGTGCGAAAGGTGTACAGAACGTGTGTATCTAATTCCCTAACCTGATATACCTTTCGTCCCTCTGGGACTTACTATGGTAATGCCAACGTTTTCTATACACCTTTCGCCCCTCTGGGGCGTGGAATTTTACAGGAACTTTATTCCTCCCTTTACTCATGTGTTTCAACAAAGAATTTACACACCCTCCGAGATTTAACAAAGATTGCATTCTCAAGAAAAATGCTGTATAATTAACATTTGGTCTAACATTCTGACTTATGTGGGATGTGCGTCGGGGCTGCAACACCTTTCACAC
>VXOP01000007.1 GCA_009839975.1 Candidatus Poribacteria bacterium | reverse complement strand
GAATTGGAAACATTTATAACTATGAAAATGAATGACTTGATGAAACAAGCACAACAGATGCAGAAACGTATGCTTGAAATCAGAGAAGAACTGGCAAACCAGACTGTTGAAGCAACCGTCGGGGGCGGCATGGTAACAGCAGTTGTCAATGGACAACAGGAGCTTGTTTCACTGCGCATTACACCGGAAGTCGTGGACCCCGACGATACAGAGATGCTTGAAGACCTTCTCGTCTCAGTGGTGAATCAAGCATTACAACAATCTCAAGAATTGATGTCTGACGAGATGAGTAAGCTCACCGGCAATTTCAAGATTCCTGGACTTCCATAACGACAGCTCCATACTGACAGACTGAAAACCTGATACGCAAGGTGATTTCTGTCACTTCAACAGGCAAAAACATGCAAGGGTATCCTCAACCTTTGGAGCGGTTAATCATGCAGCTCCAAAAACTTCCAACGGTGGGTCCAAAAACTGCTCAACGCTTAGCTTTTTTTATGCTAACACTTCCAGATTTTGAGACAAACCAGATTGCAGAAGCGATCATGGAAGTTAAAAAACACTTGTCAGATTGCAATATCTGTGGTACTATCACGGATATAAATCCGTGCCATATCTGCTCAAACCCAAGACGTGATCAACAGATAATCTGTGTCGTAGAACAATCAGATGACCTGTGGGCAATTGAACGGACAGAGACACACAAAGGTCTATATCATGTCTTGGGTGGTGTTCTGTCACCATTAGACGGTATAGGACCAGATTCGTTGAGAATGAGCGACCTATTCAAACGCGTTCATAATAATAACGTGAAAGAAGTAATACTTGCCACCAACTGGGACACTGAAGGTCAGGCAACGGCACTCTTCCTAACACAGCAATTAGAAAAGTATCCCGTATCTGTAACAAGAATAGCCTACGGAATCCCCGTTGGTGGAGATTTAGAATATATTGACCAAGTCACACTTGCGAAGGCTCTTGAAGGCAGGCGCGCAATGTAATACACTTTTGACATATTTATTTTGAGGAAGTCTCCATGAAACTATCACAATTGACTTCTATTTTTTTCATTTTAAGCTGCTGTATCTTATCTTGGCACGCAACAGCACAGAATAATGTTGTTGACAAGAATCAGTTGACTACATTTGACAGCAACAATGCTTTTGAAATCTTGAAAAAGCAGTGTGAATTCGGCCCTCGTCCTCCCGGTTCAGAAGAGCATATAAAAACAAGGGATTACCTATTTACAGAACTAAAAAAGTATACCGATGCTGTTACACTACAACCTTTCACATCTGAGGTAGATGTAGTTGGGAATCCACAACAACGTAAAACGCTGCACATGAACAACATCATTGCAGAATTTGGCAGCAGTCATAATGAAACACTCCTGTTAGCAGCACATTGGGACACGCGTCCGTGTGCTGATAAAGAACCAGATAAAGATGTGCAACTTAATCCGATACTTGGTGCAAACGATGGTGCTTCTGGTGTAGCAGTTTTACTTGAAATCGCGCGTATCCTCAAATTGAAGCCACCCCCAAGAAGAATTGTAATAATTCTGTTTGATGGAGAGGATTACGGAAAATCGACAGACCAAATGTTCCTCGGGTCACGTTACTTCGCAAAGAATATGGGAAAATGGAAACCTGATTACGGAATCCTTTTGGATATGATTGGAGATAAGGATTTAGAGATACCCATTGAACAGTACTCTTGGGTCGCAAACCGTGATTATACAGACTCAATCTGGAAACGTGCAATAGAATTAGGATTAGCACCATTTAAACGTAGAATAGGTCCTGCGATTATGGATGACCATGTGCCTTTGATCGAAGTAGGTATACCGATGGTCAATATCATCGATTTTGATTATCCGTATTGGCATACACTTGAGGATACAGTGGATAAATGTAGTCCAAAAAGTTTGGAAATCGTTGGGACGCTTGTGCTAAATATTATCTATGAGGGGCTATAGTAGAATACCCAGCAATGAGGTGAATGCACCATGAACACATATCAGAAACATTATGATGTCATAGTAGTAGGTGCCGGTCATGCTGGATGTGAAGCAGCACTCGCTGCTGCACGTATGGGTTGTCACACCCTCATCGTAACCATCAACCTTGATACGATAGCAAAAATGTCTTGTAATCCTGCTATCGGTGGTCTGGCAAAGGGACACCTCGTAAAGGAAATTGATGCACTCGGCGGTGAGATGGCAAAGAACATAGACAAAACCGGTATTCAATTTCGACGATTAAATACGAAAAAGGGACCTGCTGTTAGATCAAGTCGCGCACAAGCCGATAAGAAAGCATATCAAGACCAGATGAAACAGGTTTTGGAGAAACAGGAAAAACTTGATATAAAACAGGTTCTGGTGGAAGAATTACTCGTCGAAAATGGGAAATGTGTCGGCATTAAGAGTCAAACACAGACTGCCTATTATGCAGATACCGTTATCCTGACAACCGGTACTTTCTTGAGAGGTACAGTACATATCGGAGATGTATCGTATAGTGCTGGCAGAGCAGGAGAATCCTCTGCCGAAAAACTATCAGAAAGTTTCCTGAAATTAGGTTTTGAAATCGGTAGACTTAAGACTGGTACTCCGCCGCGTGTAAATGCACACACCATTGATGTTAGTAAGATGGAAATACAACCCGGTGATGATGATCCACTTCCCTTCTCATTCTCTACTGAACAAATTACACAGACACAAGTACCCTGTTATCTTACCTATACCAATGAAAAAACGCATAAGGTAATTCGCAATAATCTGCATCGTTCAGCGATGTATAGCGGCAGAATCGTTGGTATCGGTCCTCGCTACTGTCCATCTATAGAGGATAAGGTTGTCCGTTTTGCAGAAAAAACGGAGCATCAAGTCTTCGTTGAACCTGAAGGAATGGATACAGATGAGATTTACCTAAACGGTATCTCAGCAAGTCTTCCTGAAGATGTACAGGTAGATATGGTGCATAGCATAAAAGGATTAGAAGCTGCAGAGATTATGCGTTTTGGCTATGCAGTGGAATATGATTTTGCACCTGCAACACAACTTCATCCTACTCTTGAAACCAAAGAAGTACCTGGACTTTATTTTGCTGGACAACTCAACGGTACAACCGGCTACGAGGAAGCCGCCGCACAAGGATTGATGGCAGGAATAAATGCTGCCTTAAAAGTGAAAGGTCACGAACCCCTCATCCTTGACAGATCCCAAGCATACATCGCTGTTCTAATTGATGATCTGGTCTCATTAGATATTCGTGAACCGTACCGTATGTTTACATCTCGCGCTGAATATAGGTTAACATTGCGAGAAGATAACGCCGATCTCCGATTGACAGAAATTGGAAGGAAAATTGGCTTGGTAGATGATGAAGCATACAGAAGATTCAAAACAAAAGAAAACGCTATCAAATCTGAACTTAGACGTTTGGATGAAACCCGTTTAACACCGAACGCGGTTACAATAGAGAAGCTGCGAAGTATAGTGGAAACCGGTGAGCTAAAGCAGCCGACCTTATTAGCTGACTTACTCAAACGTCCAGAACTTAACTATGAGCACATTTCTCGTTTGGCACCAGCTACCGATCTCCTGTCCCCAGATGTTACGGAACAGGTTGAGATACAGATAAAATATGACGGTTATATTCAACGACAACAGAGACAAATAAATCAGTTCAAAAAACTAGAGAACCTGCGAATTCCAGATACTTTTGACTATGTAGATGTCCGGGGTTTGAAAACGGAAGCACGTGAGAAACTCGAGAAAATTCGTCCAGCATCCATCGGACAAGCAGCTCGTCTCCCTGGTGTTTCTCCAGCAGATGTTTCAATACTTATGGTGATGCTACACCAGCATGGTCGGTAGAGTGGTATAGTGTCAGGACATAAATAAATTAGGATATAAGCAATATTGAATAATAAATTATCAATTTTCCGATAATCCTACAGGCACCGAACCCGTAGGGGCGGGGTCTCCCCGCCCGTCATCAACGTGCCACCTGCAAATTTAATTTTCAAACTTGCTTAGATTTGGCGGATTTAGATGTAAGATATGGAGGAACAGTTTCGTCAACTACTTGAAGAGGAATTCTCCCGATATGGATTTCCTTTGGATACAAAACAGATTGAACAGTTAACGATATATCGGACAGAATTGCAGCGGTGGAACACACATACAAACTTAACAGCAATTACTGAAGATACTGAAATCATCCATAGACATTTTCTTGATTCTGTAAGCGTTCTGAATCATTGCAATATCCGGACAGGAGATTCTGTCGTTGATATCGGTACAGGAGCAGGATTTCCAGGAATTGTACTAAAAATATATATTCCAGATATCAGACTAACCCTTATTG
>VXOP01000293.1 GCA_009839975.1 Candidatus Poribacteria bacterium | reverse complement strand
AGATGGATTTCTCAGGGCGCGATAACACCGCATCATCTTGTAATGTGCATCTAAATCTTCAGGATCAACTGTGAGAGTTTTCTGAAACTGTGTCAAAGCCGTTTCGTACTCACGTTTTAGGAAGTGCATTCTCCCCAACTGGTTTAGCACACGGGTGTCACGTGGAAACTGTGCTACTGCACCTTGGAGGTGCTGAATCGCGGTGTCGTAATTGCCGTAGGATTCTTGAACGAGCGCGAAAAAGTAATGCACCTTTGCACGATGCGGATTAGTTGGTATCATTCTTTGCTGAATTTCGAATGCTTTATTGAGCATCGCTTCAGCCGTTTTCATGTCGCCTTCTTTTATGCTACATCGTGCCAGATTCACCCATCCATCTAAATAATCTGGTTCGATTTCAGTTACTTCCCGAAATGCAGTCTGTGCTGCTCTGAGGTCCCCTTGTAGGAACAGTCCTATCCCGTAGTCGTTCCATCTTTCGCGAGCATTTGCTATCTTTGTATAGTCCTGTTGTTCGTAGCTCGTAGTAGCATCTCTTGTTGTCGGTTTGACATCCGTTTTAACATGAAGGGTTGCTTTTGCATCTGCCATGACGGTAATGGGTAGGTTTGGAATCGCTTTAATTTCTCCTGCGACATCTGATGTATCGCCTGTCCAGACCCATCTTCCATTATCATAGCCTTTGCCTACCTTTAAATCTGTATGTTCAGGATCACGAACCCCTGCATAAGCCCACTGCGTATGCCACCAATTGAACTTCCGGTAGTTTAGTTTTGCTTCAACAGCGAGCGTTCCGTCACTATCAGGTGGGATTTCCAAACGGTAACGGACGGTATCGGCAGCACCGGGAGGTATAGTTCGGGAGTATAGCACAGCTCGCATTGCCCACACATTCCGTTTATTGATATGGTTGCCGTGTGCATCAAGCATATAACTGCGGTAAAAGTGTGCACCCGGATCAACAGGTCCGTTGCCATCCGGTTCTGCGATTCTGCCGTTCCAGAATACGATTTTTCCATTTTTATCTGTGACCTTCAGCTCAACCCAGATGTCAAAAGCATCAATTGTTCCTGCGGGGAATTGATGTCCAACACCGCGCGTGCGTACGACGACCTCAATTAGCGGTTTCTCACCACGTGCAACCTGAACACCGTCTTTGGGTATCGGTTTACCGTTAGCAAATAGGTCTAAAGTTATCACATCATTCTGTAGAAAGTCTATAACCGCTTGGAGTTGTTCTTCATGCTTATTTACATAAGGGAGAGCAGTGTTTGCAGCGGGAAAACGGTGGCTATGTACCTTACCATCTATATTTCCAGCATCTTTGGAATCCACAAGTGGCATGTGGCAATCAACACATTTCTGTGCAGTCTCGGGATAATAGAACGATAAAGCACCTTGATGGGAAATGCCACTTTTTTGCCATTGATCATAGTCGTTAAACCCGCGGACCCAGCGAAAATTGTTAACAGGAAAATCCAGATGTGCCTTATGACAAGTTGAGCAGAATTCTGCAGTATTGTTGCGATGGAAAGGTTTGAGGAAACTCTTCTTATGTGGTTCCGGGTCAAGACGGATGAGATAGTTATGCAAACTACGGATAAGGCGATTGTTGCTTGATGCTAAATCGTGCAATGGTGGATACTTTATTACGTATCCGCTGTTTCCCATCGTATCCTTTACCCTTTCAATAGAGTGACATGCAGTGCATGCTAATCCTGCTTGTGCTGCGGGGGTGTGCAGATTCTCTCGTATCGGTTTATCCATCACCCCATTAAGCAGTATCGCAGGGTCATGGCATCCACCGCACCATTTTGAGGGTTGTATTCCGTTGACTTCCTGCATATAGATGATAGACTTTCTATACCACTGGTTATTGAAAGAGGAGAAGTGATGCGCGGATTCGTTCCACTGCTTATATATGTCGGGATGACACCCTTTAGTGGCACAGGTCTCTGAAGTTAGAAAGAAATCGGTCGGAATAAGATTATCAGTTTCCGTTTCGACAGAAGCTGGAAAGAAATGTCCTGTAGGTCCACCACCTTCATCATACATACTTGCTGGAGGTAGGACCGGGTTCTTAACAAGATAATCCTCATTTGGCAAATAGTGCTGTGATAACTTAGCACCAATTGGAAAAAACACAACACCAACTAACACCCCAACAATGACTGTCTTGAATCTCGGTGTCAGATAGGTATTATCTCTCAACAGATGAATGCAAAACAGAAAACTACCTATACTGATGCTGATGATATGTGTATAAAGAATCCAACGGTAGGGTGTCGTCGCGCCGACAATCATCAGGCACACACCTGTAACGATTCCGACAATTATGCAGATAACGCTGACGCGACCGAGGGATGTTATTTTTTTTAGTGTCTTATACAGATAAACACTAAATGGGATTACTAATAGAATACCGAGAACTAAGTGTAACAGGATGTTAGAAATATAGAAGAGTGTCGGTTCACCGAAACTGAAAAGATATGCGCTGTTTAAGAGCAATAGGAGAAAAACAAGTATAATAAATTTGCGCATGCACTCACCTGTTAACCAATTGTAGGTTCTGCATTTACCCTATCCTGCCGTATATCCTCCATCAATTGGCAGGGATATACCGGTGACGAATGCGGATTCATCGGAGGCAAGGTATAAGGCACCATACGCTATTTCATCGGGTTGTCCGAGTCTCCGCATCGGATGTTTATTTGCAAGTTTTTGATATTCTTCCGGTGTTCTGACGACTCCAGCAACTAAAGGGGTTTCTACAAACCCCGGACAGATGCAGTTGACTCGGATATTGTCTTCTGCATAGTCAAGTGCCATACCGCGGGTCAAGTTTGTGACAGCCCCTTTTGATGCTACATAAGCAGCGCGAACATCAGCACCCACCAATCCATAAATTGAGGACATATTGATGATTGATCCCCCACTGTTTTGCTTCATAGCAGGTATAGCTGCCTTTGAACAGAGAAAAACACCGTTCAAGTTCACATTTAAACACCGATGCCAATCCGCTTCTGACAAATCAGCGACAGGCAGACGCATAGCGATGCCAGCATTGTTTAGGAGAATATCAAGTTTTCCGTATATTCGGACGGTGTGCGCCACCATCTGCTCAGTGTTATCTTTTATTGTCACATCAGTGTGAATGAAGGCAGCTTCGTTGTTGTCCTCTTTGATGTTAGCGACGGTTTGGTTTCCGCCCTTCTCATCTATGTCTGCCACCACCACTTTTGCACCGTGTTGAGCAAAGAGTATTGCAGTTGCTTTGCCAATTCCAGACGCTGCACCTGTGATGATTGCTACCTTATCTTTGAGTCGCACAGTCAAGCTTTTTCCTTCCAAGCAGCGGGATTCTGTTCGGGTTCGCCGATTCTGTTTCTCAACACTCCGATATTTTCAACTTCAAGTTCAATCACATCTCCGGGTTGTATCCATCTGTCAAGCTCCCATCCGCATCCTTTCCCGACCGTACCGGACCCTAAGAAATCTCCTGGAAAAAGAGTCTCTGACTGTGAGACAAAAGAGATCATCTCAGCGAAAGAGTAATACATATCCGATGTATTTCCTTCTGCCCAGATTTCTCCGTTGACACGTGCAATCATATTGAGATTATACGGATCCCCGATTTCATCAGGTGTTACGAGACAGGGTCCCATTATGTTACTATTATCAAAATCCTTTCCCTTTGCGGGACCGAGTGACAATGTCATGTGTCGAAATTGGATGTCTCGCGCACTTATATCGTTGTAAATTGTGTATCCAGCGATGTATACTGGTGCTTCATCTATTGGTATGTTTTTTCCTTGTTTCCCGATGTATATTCCCCATTCAAGTTCAAAATCAAGTTTTTCTGTGTAGTTGGGCCAGGTAACGACTGCTTCATGTCCAGCAATAGAGGCGGGGCTCGTACTGCCGCGATAGTAGTTCGGAAGTTTGTACCATTCGGGTGATATTTCTTTTCCTGTAATGCGCGCTGCAGCACCCATGTGTTCTTTGAATACACCGAAATCGCGTAGACTTGTTGGTTGTGGAAATGGTGCCAGTAGTTCTACTTCTGAAACGGGAAAAATGACCTTAGACGCATCAGAATGTATATTTGGTTCATCCTGTTCGCGTGGTTTTTGGATGCGCGCAATATCGTCTGATATTTCATCTATACAATTATTAGCAAAAAATTCAATCATATTTCGCGCACTTAGATTAAGAGCGAGAATATTGTCTTTGTCAATCCACACACCGATATGTGCATTATCAGATGTAGCAGATTTGTCAAACGATGGGTGTTTGAAAGTTACCAGTTTCACAACAACGCCTCAACAGAAATCAAAATAATTATGAAGGGACAATTACCACGTCAGGAATTATAGCAT
>VXOP01000373.1 GCA_009839975.1 Candidatus Poribacteria bacterium | reverse complement strand
TTACGAACATTATGTTTTTCAATAAACCATCATCTCAAAGGGTTTACATTAAGGGTATCAGAATATTTTAAAAAAGTCAAGATTTTTCTTTTAGTGCTGATTGACAGATTTATTGACATGTGTCGTATAATATGATAGGTTACATAGGTACTTAGCTCAGAGAGAGCATAACGAAACTAAATGATAACGTTAGTATTTGACTGACAAGATGAATTGAGTAAGGAGAAAAATGTATGTATGTTATTATTGCACCGATACAGATTAAGGAAGGTCATAGAGAAGAATTCATTGAAGCAATGTTGGATGATGCAAAGGGTTCAGTTAGAGATGAACCCGGTTGTTTAAGGTTTGATGTGATTCAGGACGGGTCCGATGAAAATCGGATATGGCTATACGAGGTATATGTAGACGAGGACGCGTTCAAAGAACATCTCAAAACCCCACACTTCATCAAATGGCGAGATACTGTCAAAGACTGGTTCGCTGATGGAATTCAGGGTGCTGGTGGCGGCAGCTATAACATTTATCCACCCGATGATGAGTGGAAATAGATTATGATTCCTCTAAGCCAGCAGCATGCCTGCCAGCAGCAGGATCGCCAGCGGCATAGTATGTTCCACTGTCCTGATCAACATAAAGCATCACTGGTACAGCGACTGGACCTGTCTGCGTCCTAACCTTATGCCCACGTCTTGAGAGTTCATCACGGACACTCTCTGTCACACTGTCATTGATCGTCAAAGAACCCGCCTCTTTAAAAGTCTGTTCACGGTTGGGGTGTGGGTCAAAAGAATCTTGATGATGAGCGGTGGCAAAGCGAGGTGTCCTAACAGCATTCTCAGGTAATAGGTCAAACTCAATGAAATTCAGTAGCAAATTCAGCGTTGTTTGATCCTGTAGATCCCCGCCTGCAACACTTATTGCTAAGATCGGTGCGCCATCTTTAAGAACTAATGTAGGTGTAAGTGTTATCCTCGGACGTTTACCTGCTTCAATACAGTTCGGATGTCCTGGCGTGGTATTGAGACTGCGTAAACGGTTTCCATAACTTACGCCTGTTGAACCACCGAGGTTGTCTTCAAAATGGACATTTGCACTCGGTGTAGCGGAGATTACATTTCCCCATCTATCAGCAACGACACAAGTGGTTGTTCCACCAACTCCTGGCCGAAATACACCGTCTGCTTTCAAAGGTTTCATGTTTTCAACATCACCGGGTCTGGCTTCGTGTGATGCTTTCTCCATCTCAATAAGGGGACGACGTATCTCAGTATAAGCGTCAGAAAGCAAGTCAGACATAGGCACATCAACGAATTCAGGGTCCGCGTAATATTCATCTCTGTCTGCCATCGCCAACTTGAGTGTTTCAGTTACCACATGTACATAGTCTGCTGAGAAGTGTCCCATACCCTTTAGATCAAAGTTTTCTAACAGACGCAATGCTTGACAGAGATAAGGACCTTGGGTCCACGGTCCACACTTGTATACGGTGAACCCTTTATAGTCAACTGTCACAGGCTCTTCTATCAATGTTACGTGTGATGCGAGGTCATTTTTGCGAAGAAATCCACCCTTCTCAATGTAGAAAGTTTCTAATTCATCAGCGATATCACTGTTGACACCGTTGCGTCCATAAAACCGGTCACTTGCGGCTTGGATTTTCTGTTCTCGACTTCCCGATGTTTTCTTTTCCTCATCAACCATGCGTCGCAGTGTCGTCGCTAATTTTGAATGCCATTCCCTGCCCCCCGTATCAAGAAGTGTTAATGTAGGTAATACGATTTCCTCAAACGTCTTTGTTCCGTATTGCTTAAGCGTTGTTGTGCATAGGTCAACGACAGATGGAACAGGTGCCATTTTGATGTCTCTGTTCGGTATACCGTTTTCCATATACCAATCAATTGCATCCTGAGACATGGGAGCCCGTCCTTGTCCAGAAAGGGATTTGACTTCCTTCTTTTCTGCGTCATATATGAGGAGTGGTACTTCTCCTCCGATGGAACATTCACCGTGGTCTGTTACATTGAGCGCGAGGATAGTTGCTGCTGCGGCATCTGCAGCGTTCCCATCGGCTTCCAATATTTGGATTCCAGCTTCTACAGCTTTCATGCCGCCTGCTGCAACGACACCCGTTTGGCTTGTTGCTTTCCATCCAATTTTCTTACTGTTTTCCATCTATTGTCCTTACATTGACGATTAAATCTCATCTTCCACCGGCATTGCATGCTCGGGAATTTCTACACCTTGTTCCTGCCAGAACTTATATGCGCCGTTGTGTAAAGGTATGACAAACGCCTTATCAGCATTCTCTATTGTCATATCTGACGCTGCTTTATTCGTTTGAACCATTACTTGATGTCCTGTAGGTGAATAAATGTGCTTTATGATGGCATAGATTATGTCATCTGGAACTGCCTTGTTTGCAATCAGCACAGTCGGCATCATGATCGTCTTTACTGTTTCAACTTTTCCTTCGTAAGCACCTTCAGGCAAACTGGCGGGATAATAATATGGGTATTTGTCGTAAAGACCGTGTTCTGTAGCGGGTGTATCCAGATCGATCATTCGTATGGATTTTATCGCTGTCAACGCAATTATTGCACTATTCGGCACACTGACTAACCACATAAAACCTTTAACTTGTCCATCTTGGAGTTCTTGCGCAGCAGAATCCCCTCCCCTATATATTGGTGTAAATTGTCCCCAGATACCGGCAGCTTTTGCCAATCGTTCCAGTGTTTTGGCAGTACCAGATCCGGGTGCACCACAAGCAATTTTTTTACCGATTATATCTTTGAATTCATGGATATCGCTGTTCTGAAGTGTTGAGAATTGTCCGTAAGCAAAATATAGAAGCGTTACCATTCTAATATCTGTCTTCGGTCCACCTTCGGCGAAAATTTCTTCCCCGTTGTATCCAAGAGAACTCTCCGATGCGAATACAACACCGAGTGCATTCTTGTCCTCGTTGACACGACGTGTATTTTCCACTGAACCTGCCGATGCTACGATCGATAGTTTGAACGTAGGTTCACGGTCTTTGACAACTTGATTGATCCCTCCTGCAAATTGAGAGAAACTTCCACCCAATACACCACCATAGATTGTTAACCAATTCTTGTTCTGTTTGTCACCACAACCAGAAAAGACTATTGACAGAACTGTAACAAGAGAGATAATTGGAATTAGAAAGAACTGCAATTTTTTGTGCATAATATCAACCTTCTATTATTACCTTCTATTATTCAAAATCGTTGGTAGATAATACCAAACCTGACTAATTAAATCAAGTATTTTTTCTATCATGGTCTAGTGCTTAGTCAAGTGTTATTTGATGGCATTAAAAAGTCGGAAATCGGAGTTCAAATCAACGGTATGAATGCCATTTAGGCATTCACCGCCTACAAAGAGACATGTTCTGTAGGAGCGATTTTCTTCTAATCCTGTTTCAAACATCTCAACACATCATACAGGTTTGGGATGGTATAATCTGGTTGTTCAACCGCAATCTCTGTTGTAACAGCATCTGAATTACGGTCAATTAGAACACTTGTCATATCTATCTTATTTGCACCTACAATGTCATTTTGAATAGAATCGCCAACCATTATTGCTTCTCTCGGTAATACACCCGCACGATCACAAGCAATTTTGAAGATTTCAGCATTTGGTTTCCTTACACCGATTTCATCGGATATTGTCAACGACTGAATACGTTTGCTAAGTCCAAAGTTTCGCACTTTAGAGAATTGACTGTCAGTATGTTCATCGTGGGCACCATTTGTAATGATACCCACATGGAATGCGTATAGTCTGTCAAGGACTTCAACATCTTCATAGAGTCTTAAACTCGCAATGTAGCGTTGGCAGAGAGAATTGCTGAGTTCTTCAGTCAATTTATCTTGTGACAAATTTAGTTTTTCAAATAAACGGTAAAAGCGTAAGTCTCTGACTTCTGCCATAGAACACTTTCCACCGTCAAGCCCTTGAAAGAGTTCCTGAAGAACTGATTCCCATGTTCTTAAAAGAAACGCCTTTGATACATCCGGGTAATGTTGGCGGAGAATTTGAAATGTATCTCTAACCGCGATGTTCCATGCTGTATCGGAGGCACAGAGCGTATTATCAAGATCAAAGAATACTGCCTTAATCATGTTTTCTTAGATATCAGAAAAATTTGCTATCTTCTTTAGCGTATAATATAATTGAATTATATATCGTACGCAAGGAGAATTGTCAGTGCAAAAATACATAAGGTTAGTAATTATCGCTATAATACTTTGTATGGTGTCCTCTGCTGGTTGCAATAAAATGCAACAAGTGGAAGAAACTGTTATACAGAATACAAAATCATTAGAAATGGAAGAACAGAAATCAACTGATGCTTTACCAGTTGAGATAATAGATAGTTCGATAGATGTG
>VXOP01000337.1 GCA_009839975.1 Candidatus Poribacteria bacterium | reverse complement strand
GGATGAGATACAAAATGTTACATTCGATTTCAACATTAAACAAATGGGTAACATAATAGGTATAGAATCCATAAAAGTTGGTGATTTATCGTTCAACGACTGTTTGAAAATTAGATATCATACCAAGACAACCGTTTTATGTGAGCCAGAGGATATTTATGAGAATTTAAATCCACATGGAGAAACATTTACAACTGTTTGGTTAGAACCTAATATTGGTATTGTAAAAATTCATCAGCAAAGATCTGGACTACTCTTAGATGTAGTGCCTACAAATAATGATGATGATATTGAACTCCCAGATAAACCTGAAGACTTAATTATTGAATTAGAGGATTATAGATTAACACCTATTAACTAATTGCATTGTCCGGTTTCGCTTTGCTTTACCCGATCTACAGAACGAACTAGACAGAACACTATAACACAAAAAACAATTCACTTCGAAGTGGAGGACTTAATGTCAAGTTAAGTTGACAAAAATACAAGTATTCAGAATCCTTCCGTTCCAAAATATATGCCAAAATACGCTAAAATGAAGGAATCTGGATTTATAGACGTTTTCCCTTGACATCACCAATTTAATAAGATATAATTGAAGCATTATCAGACGTTAAGTGCGGTTAGAAAGGGTTACCGCTCCGAATCTAACGTCATTTTCTAAGGTTGATTAACAGTAAAACCCTCCCACGAAATATGCAACAGGTTGGTGTAAAAGAAAGTTTAACTTATTCACGTACTATCCCTGCAGATAACTGCAAACCAAGCACAGGAGAAAATTATGCCTAGAAAAGACTGCATAAACACAGACTGCGAAGGGTTTTATCGCAGAGACCTGATTAAAGCTGGTGTCTTAGGATTCTTCGGCTTCGGACTTACTGACTTTTTCCGATTAAAAGCATTCGCTGAGCCGACAGCAAAAGAAGGTACAGCAAAATCCGTTATTCTTGTATGGTTAGGCGGCGGTCCAAGTCACCTTGATATGTGGGACCTTAAACCAAACGCACCTGAAGAAATACGCGGATCATTCAAACCAATTTCAACAAATGTTACCGGTATACAAATTAGTGAACACATGCCAAGATTGGCAAAACAGGCAGATAAATTGTGTATCATCCGCTCCATGACGTCACCAGAAGCCGCTCATGAACGCGGAACACACTACATGATTACAGGATATCAACCTTTACCCGGTTTCGCGGTTCCCGGACACGGTGCTGTCGTAGCAAAACTAAAAGAACAGCGCAGTGCATTGCCACCTTATATTGCTGTTCCATCACCTGTCGCTTACGCAGGTGGCGGATTCTTAGGCGCATCACTGGCTCCCTTCTCGCCAGATGGAAATCCAGCAAGCGATAACTTCAAAGTGCGCGATTTGGCCCCCCCCAAGGATGTTACCTATGAACGGGTTCAAGAACGCAAAGATCTGAGAAATGCTGTTGACAACGCCTTCAAAAAATATGAAGCAGGGAACCCTAAAGTTGAAGCAATGGATAAATTCTACAAATCCGCTTACAACCTTATGAGTTCAGAAGACGCACGCGGTGCATTTGACCTGTCAAAAGAACCTAAACAGATGCGGGATGCATACCGAAGAGATACATTCGGACAAAGTTGTCTCCTCGCAAGAAGACTCGTTGAAGCAGGCGTTAACTTTGTCACTGTCAGTAATGGCGGATGGGATAACCATAACAACATCTTCTCATCTCTACGAGGTAAACTCCGCACTTTTGACCATACAATGTCTACACTGATTGGCGACCTTGACCAAAGAGGACTCCTTGACAGCACATTAGTACTCGCTATGGGTGAATTCGGAAGAACACCTGTCATTAACGGAAGCGGTGGACGCGATCATCATCCAAGAGTCTTCTCTATTATGTTAGCAGGCGGCGGTGTTCAAGGTGGACAAGTTGTCGGGGCATCCGACCCATTCGGAATAGAACCCGCTGAAACACCTGTCAAACCTGAAGACCTGTCTGCAACAATCTATCAGAGCCTCGGGATTGATTACAATCAGAGTATAGAATCTCCTGACGGTGTTCGCATCGTACTATCACGCGGCGGAAGACCCATTAGAGGTGTCTTGGCATAGTAGAACAGAACCTACATTAACATGTAATGCAAGATCCAATAATACCTGATCTTGCATTGCATGTTACTAACTCAGCATAGCGTCTGTCCGTTTGTAAGGGCTGGGTTCCTTCCCGGCAGCAATTCATACCACTACTTTGGGGCTAAATCATGAAAAAACGCATTTTCGCACTACTCCCATTATGCAGTATCTTTCTCTTCACGTTATTCACAAATATCGTACAAGCAGATGAACAATCACAGGAAGAACACCTAACCTTGTCTCCTATCTGGGCACTTGAATTTAGTCCAGATGGAAAAACAATCGCTGTCGGAAAATATCAGTGGGTTGAACTCTGGGAATTAGAGACACAGAGAATGACACGTGCCTATGAACCCCATGCGGGGAGAGTCAAATGTATAAAGTTCACACCTGATGGAAAAACGTTGTATGCAGGAGGTGGAAAAGCAGCACAAAGTGGCGAAATCCTTTTGTGGGATGTTGAAGCAGAAGAACTTATAATGACTTATGAGATACACGCTGACACTATCGAATCTATTGCACTAAGTCCAGATAACGCAAAATTACTTACCGCAAGTATGGACGAATTTAGTGCTGTTATTGACCTAAAAAACCTTGACGAAGCACAGCCAATAGATGAACAAGCAAAATGGTTAACACAACACGTCGGCAGGGTGCTGTCCACGTTGTACCATCCCAACGGCAACTACTTTGTCACCGGCAGTGAAGATAAAACACTAAAGGTGTGGGATCCTGAAACTTATACGGTACTTGTCAGTTTCGACGGCAACGACGATGCAGTATATTCACTCGCTTACGCAACCGGAGAAAACGTCATTGTTTCCGGTGCAGCTGATAATGTCGTCCGAACTTGGAGAGTCACACAGAACGAAAACGGGATTACACGCGGCGCACCCGTTAGACAATTCAACGGACATCAAGGACCTGTCTATAGCGTAGATACCGGCTTTTGGAACGGAAATGAGGTGATCGTTTCGGGGGGAGCCGACGCCAGAGTGATTGTTTGGAATATACGTAACGGCAGCAAACGCCGCACATTTGAAGATGCACCAGATGCTGTCTATGCCGTAAAGATCAGTCCTGATGGTAACCACGTTGCTGCAGGTGGGCGCGATGGAAAAGTTCGAATCTGGAATATCAGAAAAAATAGGTTAACACATGAATTCTAACAATTTATCGCAGTCCCTTATCTGTTTTTCGGTGAATATCTGTTCATATTGTGCCGCCTTTGTAGGTAATATATAAGATAATAATCATGGAGGTAATAATCATGTCCGGAAGTAAAAACAATCTAATTTACCCTAACAAGAAACTCATGCCGAGCTGGCAAGCCCTTATATATCTCACGCTCCTATGCTTCTTTGCCGCACCACTAAACTTATGGGTACAAGCAACACCTAGATTGAATTCTCTCTTTCCTGCTGGTGCACAAGTCGGCAGTACCGTTGAAGTCAAAATACAAGGATCAGATTTAGGTAGTGCATATAAACTCATTGTAGAGGGTCCACCGGGTATCATGGGATCTCTCAACCCTGGCGGTGGGAAAGTGGATGAAACCAACAAACCCATCTTCGAAGCAAACTGTGGACAGTGCCACGAACTCCGTTCACCCAGTAACCGATCCATGACAGCAACACAATGGGCACGAGTCGTCAAACGCATGGTTAATAACGAAGGTGCTGAAATCAGTGAAGAAGACCAAACAAAGATTACACAATACTTAAAATCTGCTGCACGCGCAAGTGGTGGTATGACCGCTGAATTAGTAATTGCCCCCGACGCACCAATAGGTGTCCGGGAGCTACGAATCGTTGGCAAAAATGGGGCATCCACCGCATGGCCCTTTGAAATCACAAATGTCCCCGACACATTCGAAATTGAAACCAATAACACTCCTGACTCCGCAACGGTCATAGAACTACCTATCATCGTAAACGGTGTTATAAACACTGGCGGAGATAAAGACTATTACACATTTAATGCATATAAAGGGGATCGGTGTGTATTCAATGTAAAAGCATTCCGCTATAATAAAAAAAGTCAACAATTCTTCAATCCAACTATATCTCTATTTGATGAACACGGTACAGAACTTGCAAAAAGCAGTGGATTCTACAGCCTAGACCCACTTATAGACTTCACAATCCCTGAAGATGGTAAATACTTCTTACGGATTCGCGACCTACTCTATCGGGGGAACCCAAATTCTGTTTACCGAATGATGAGTGGTGTTGTTCCGTATGACACCTATATTTACCCCCCAGGCGGTGAGGTAGGAAAAAAAATACAGACAAAGATCGGTGGAGAAAACCTACCAGAAACTGACTGGAAAGTTGACTTGACTAACGAGCAACCTGGATTGAAACTCATACGAACAACCTACGGCATATTCCCATTCTTCGCAAATGAATTCCCTGAAGGCACTGAACGCCTCGTCCAAAACGTTGTGCATGCAGCAGAAAGTGATGAAGAGGATGAAGGGCAAGCAAAAAGTGCTGAGTCTGAAATCCTTTTCCAGGAGAAATGCTCAGTTTGCCATGAACTGCGCTCACCAGACAACCGCGCACTCACAGCGGAACAGTGGGAAAGCACCATCACCCGAATGGCAGGAAAAGAGAACGCAGACATAACACCGACGCAGCGCGACCGTATTATTGCATTCGTCGCTGAAGAAGTCATCCGAATGGGACAACTCATAGCAAAACAGATCGAAAACGCTCAAGAAATTACAACCCCCGGGGCAATTAGTGGACGTATATCTAAACCGGGAGAGGTAGACTATTACCGGTTCACCGTTGATGAAGGCGCAGGACTTGGTCCTTGGTGGGTTATACACCCATTTGACAACACGGATGAAAAGGGATTTGATGCCGTCTATCCTCCTGAATTCGAGATTGACTTTGACAAAGAATATGAAGGAAAGAACGGACGAATCATACAATGGTACAAAACCAATGGAAGAGGTGCAGGCGTTTTTTCAAATGTACCGGAAGATAACGTAACCGGCTATGCATTAACATACTTTGAATCTGAACGCGATCAAAAATACCTGTTATCCCTTGGTTCTGACGACACAATTAAAGTATGGGTTAACGATAAACTCATCTTTAGTAACTACGTGCATCGTTCGCTAAGACAAGGAAACGACGTTATTGAACTACCTGTCAAAAAGGGAAGGAACAAGATACTCCTCAAGGTTACCAACGGTTATGGTCCATGGGGATTTTTTGCTGACATCGGAGGCTATTCCATTGATCTATCCGCAGAAAAGCTGAACTCACCATTAAGTCCCTCCCTTACACTCTTAAATGATCAAGGAAGAGTGTTGAGGAACAATGCCGGTAGAGGTGGAAGAAGAAACGCAATTATTGACTACAGTTTCGCGAGACCTGGTGTATATGCCCTCCGTGTTGAAGACATCTCTGGTAAAGGGGGAGATGGTTATGTGTATCATTTAGACATACGACCGACCACGCCAAACTTCGCCATATCGGTAACCCCTGACAACCCTAACATCGGACGTGGGGGAACAGTGCTATTGGATGTTAGTTTACAACGACGGGTTGGTTTTACAGAACCTATCCTTCTGACTGTTGAAAATCTACCCCCCGGTATTACCGCAAGTCAGAGTGCTATACTCTCTCAAAATGGAAATAATCGAGGGTATCTAACCCTAACTGCCGCAACAGATGCTGATTTAGCACATAGCGTCGTCCAAGTCGTCGGCACAGTTACGACAGCTGACGGTCAACAGATTAGACGTACTGCAAGTCCAATAGAAATATTCCAAATACGGAACGATGACCAGACTGTGCAGCGCAAGAACATCGTCGTCAGTATCACAAATAGTAGGCCTGTCATCGTTTCTACTATACCTGACGAAGTGGTTGTTACACCTGATGCCCCTGTTGATATAAAGGTAAAACTTGAGCGTAACGGTTTTGACCCAAGCTTAAGAATAACTATAGTCGGACTACCCAACGGTATCAGCTCCCAACAACAAAGGCTCATGATTCCTAGAAAATCCTCAGAAGCAACCATCACCCTTGTACCTCAAATCATTTCCGGTGGTACTAACGAAATCAGACGAAACCCATTCATCGGTGATCAACAGACCGTACCGCATTCTTTCATCATCAACGTCTTTCATGGGAATATACTTAAAGCTAGCAGTCCTGCCGTAAAACTATGGCTTGGAAACCGACCCGATGCTGACGAACAAGCAAAATTAGAAGGAACCCGGTAATCATACTTCTATTTTTTGGCAAATGAATCAAAATGTTATTTCAAGATATGCTTTGGAATAACATCAAATCTATAGGCGAGGTCCAGCCGAAATCAACTGAATTCGGTATGATTCGGTGTCTCGCCTCTATCTTTAATCCTATGCTACTTAAATCCTTATACCATTTCAAAATCAAAATGTCTCTTTTGTAGCACAAACTTTTAGTTTGTGCCGTATGAGATTACATCTCACAAGAAATCAGGAATATGACATCAGTTCTTTAAAATGGTATTATACAACCCGGAGGTGTGAATGTCAGGATACTACCGATTCCCTACTATTTCTCAAGAAACCATTGTATTTGTGTGTGAAGATGATCTATGGACAGTCCCAATAAGTGGTGGCGTTGCACGAAGACTCACATCCAACCTCGGTGCAACGGGCACGCCACAGTTATCCCCAAACGGTGAACACCTCGCTTTTGCTGGACGCGAGGAAGGTCCAGCAGAAGTATATCTCATGCCAGCACTCGGAGGAGAAGCAAAACGACTTACATATCAGGGAAGTAATGCAAGTATTGTCGGATGGGATGCAGATGGACAAAACATCCTATATTCCAGTGGGGCAAACTCAGCTTTCGGCGCATGGATATGGAGTATCTCTCCTAATGGAGGTGAACCCAAACGGCTACCCTACGGGCCCGCAAACCATGTCTCTTTCGGCAAAAATGGAGGCGTCATACTCGGACGACTCACACGAGAACCCGCACGATGGAAACGATACCGGGGTGGCACCGCAGGTCAACTCTGGATTGATGCTGAAGGAGATGGCAACTTCAATCCTTTTATACCTGTTGAGGAAAGCAACTTTACTACACCGATGTGGATTGAAGACAGAATATACTTCATCTCAGACCACGAAGGAGTCGGAAATATCTACTCCTGCACTACCTCAGCCGAAGACATAAAACGACACACACATCAAGAAACATACTACAGTCGATCAGCACAAACTGATGGCAAACGTATCGTCTATCACGCGGGAGCAGACTTGTGGGTCTATGATGTTGAAAACAACACGAACCACCAAGTCGAAATAGATTTTCGCAGTCCACGTATACAAAGACAACGCAAATTCGTCAACGCTTCTCAATACCTTCAAGATAGTCTGCTATCAAAAGATGGCAGATCTGTTACCCTGACTTCACGGGGCAAACTATTCTCAATGGCGAATTGGGATGGCCCAGTTCTCCAGCACGGAGACCGCAACGGAACACGATACAGAGCTCCACGATGGTTAAACGATGGAAAACGCATCTTAGTGCTTTCAGATGCAGGGGGAGAAGAAGCAATAGAAATCCACACATGCGATGGCAGTGCGGAGGTCCGCAGACTTGACGAACTGGATATAGGACATGTCAGACAAATCACCCTCTGTCCTAAAGGCGATGATCTAAAAGACCAACTCCTCATCGTTAACCAACGTTTTGAACTACTGCATTTAGAACTCGAAACACAAGAAATACGTGTGCTTGATAAAAGCAAATACACACGAATATTAGGGGCAACATGGTCGCCGGATGGAAAATGGATCGCCTACGGTTTTCCGGCAACAGAAACCACATCGTCAATCAAAATCTGTAATGTTGAAACGGGCGATACGACATACATAACCAAGCCAGAATTCAATGATTACGCACCCGCATGGGACCCAGATGGAAAATACCTCTATTTTTTATCGCATCGTGAATTTGAACCAGTCGGTGATTCGGTACAATTTGAGCTGAGTTTTCCTATCGCGACACGTCTACTGCTGGTGACATTGCAGAAGGATTTGCCAAACCCGTTTATACCAGCAACACCAGCACCTGAAGAAGATAAGGATAAAGAAAAGAAGGAAAACGGTGACGAGGATACCGATGAAAAGGATGGTGAATCTAAAGAGAAGAAGGACGAGAAAAAGAAAAAACCCATCAATATTGAACTGGATGGGATTGAAGAACGCGTTGTCGCATTTCCTTATTCACATGGACGCTACGGGCAGATTGCTGGCGTTGAGGGGAAAGCAATCTTCACAACATATCCTGCTCAACATGCAACAAACACCCCCGGAGAAGATGATGCAAGTGCAAAGGGCAAATTACACGCCTACGATTTCAAAGATCAGAAAAAAGAGGTACTCGTCTCAGATACCATTACTTTCTCACTGTCAGGAGATTACAAATCCCTTCTATACCGCACTGGAGGAAATCGCATTCGGGTCATAAAAGCTGGAAAGAAGGCTGATGACGGTCAAAAGGGTGATAATAAAGGGAGTTCTAACCGACACACTGGATGGATAGATCTTAACCGGATACGTCCTTCTGTCATCCCAACTGCCGAATGGAAACAGATGTATCGAGAAGCATGGAGACTGCAACGTGATTATTTCTGGACCGAAGATATGTCAGGTGTTGACTGGGAAACCGTCTACCTCCGTTATTTACCACTACTTGAACGGATTGCAACACGCGCTGAATTTTCCGATCTCATGTGGGAAATGCAAGGTGAACTTGGGACTTCACACGCCTATGAATCTGGTGGTGATTACCGCAGCTCACCCAACTATGGTCAAGGATTCCTTGGGGCTGATTTCGTCTACGATCCAGAGAACAACGGCTATCGTATTACGCACATCGTCCGTGGTGATACATGGAATGAACGCAGAGATTCACCACTTAACGCACCCGGAATCAATGTTCAGGAAGGCGACATCCTTCTCTCTATTGGTGGACAGCAGCTGAGCCAAAACGTCTCACCAGGCGAATTATTAGTCAATTTGGGAAGACACGAGGTACAAACCACGTTCAAAAATGCCAGTGATGGTGAGAAACGGGTTTTAACGATTAAAGTTCTTAGTAGCGAAGGTGAGTTGCGTTACCGCGAATGGGTAGCACAGAACCGTAAATATGTTCACGAAAAAACTGATGGAAAAGTCGGATACGTCCACATTCCTGATATGGGAAGACGTGGATATTCTGAATTTCACCGTGGTTTCCTCACAGAAGTCAGTTATCCCGGACTGCTCGTTGACGTCCGCTACAACGGTGGCGGAAATGTCTCACAGTTGATATTAGAAAAACTATCACGCCGCCGTATCGCATATAACATACCACGATGGGGAACACCGAACCCGTACCCTTCCTCCTCAGTATTAGGTCCGATGATAACCGTCACAAATGAAAACGCCGGGTCTGATGGTGACATCTTCTCACACTGCTTCAAGTTGATGGAGTTAGGAAAACTCGTCGGTAAACGCACGTGGGGAGGCGTAATAGGCATCTCACCCCACCAAGGATTTGTAGATGGCGGTTCAACAACGCAACCCGAATACTCATTCTGGTTCTCTGATGTCGGTTGGACCGTTGAAAACTACGGCACCGACCCTGACATAGAAGTCGACTACCGTCCGCAAGACTACCTGACAGACAGTGATCCACAACTTGACAAAGCCATAGAGATACTCCTGCAAGAGATGGAAGAGAACCCACCCCAACTCCCCGACTTCGGCGACCGACCCCGTCTCACACTTCCAACCTTACCGAAGGCAGAGTAAGGCATATCCTACGGTAATTCTCATAAGGCGCGCTTCAATAAGCGCGCCTATTCTTTTATCCTTCATTACCCTTCTCCGTCCAACATTCATCTTGATATAGCCGAAGCACATTCATCCTTAATTGTGCTACAGAAAACCTCTTATCCCGAAAATCCTATAATCCTGAAAATCCAGGTTCAGACAAACAAAACGTTTTGACAACCACTGTCTTATACGTTAAAATGTTATGACAGCATTATCAGAGAATTACCTGTTATAGAAGCATAGTGATTTTCAAAGTGATCTATCCCTTATTGCTACAAAAGAAGAAAAAACCCCCATGCATATACTCTGTGCAAACGTAGGAAGCACATCCTTCAAATACCAAATCATCAACATGGAAACATCCACCTCTCTCGTCAAAGGAGGCGTGGAACGTATCGGCAATTCACCATCCGCTTTCACACACACCGTACCCGGAAAACCAACCCGAGAAGGTGAAATTGACGCACCATCACACATTGACGCAATCGCACACGCCATGCAGCTTATAACCGATCCTGAAGTCGGTTGCCTTACAGACCTAAACCAATTAGACGGTATCGGATTCAAAACAATACTCGCCAAAGGGTACTGGCGTTCAGCACGGATAACCGAAGACGTTATCGCAGCACTTGAGGAATCCACACCACTTGCACCGATGCACAATCCCGCTTATATCGCCTCAATCCGAGCCTTTCAGGAACTCCTGCCGAATACACCACTCGTCGCTGTATTTGAAACATGGTTCCATCAAACGATACCAGATTATGCCTACGAATTCGGGGTGCCACGTTTCTGGGTAGAACAACACGAAATTCGGAAATACGGATTCCACGGGGCATCACACCGATATATCTCTGAACGTGTACCGCAAATGCTGGGACGCAACAACAGTGAAGGACTCAGAATCATCTCTTGTCATCTCGGTGGAAGCTCCTCAATTTGTGCCATAAAAGACGGGAAATCTATGGATACATCTATGGGAGCATCAACACAATACGGCATGATACAATCTACCCGGTGCGGAGACCTGGACGTTTTCGCTGTTATGTACCTGATGGATAAAGAGGGATTTTCAACTGACGAAATACGCAGACAACTCATTGAAGAATCGGGAGTAAAAGGAATCTCTGGCACCAGCGGAGATATGCGAGACGTGGAAGCAGCAATTGAAGCAGGTAACGACAACGCACGCTTAGCCTTAGAAACTTATGTATACGGTGTGAAAAAGTATATCGGTGCTTATATCGCTGCACTCGGCGGCGTTGATGTTATCGCCTTCGCGGGTGGGATAGGTGAGAAAGGAACAAAAACACGCACCCAAATCTGTGAAGGACTTCAGTGGTGCGGCATCCATTTAGACCTTGAAAAAAATGAGAAATTAACTGGTGAAGGTGAAATATCAGCAGATAACAGCCGTGCAAAGATACTCGTGGTTTCTACGAATGAAGAACTTATTGTAGCTCGTGAAACAGCACGTGTATTGTCCAATTATAGTAAAGTTAATAATGAATGAGACATTTCACCCCATACACCGATGACGAAGACCACCCAATGTAGGGGCGAGGTCCCCTCGCCCGTTGTAAAGCATTTCAGTAATTCTGAAGTTCACTATAAGATTATCGTTGCCTACATCAAATATTCACGATCCTTAAATATCCGAATAGCAAGCCACATTGCACCTGCCGTTAGCAAGCTGATGACTATAATCGCTATCCACCATTCAGGAGGCTCGTTTCCTAAGAGATCATCAAGCATGCCACCCCTCAATTTGAAATCTGGAAATAGTGTCATAAGGTAATGACTTAAAGAGATTCTCTTAATTCCTGTAGACATGAAAGGCAACGCTGTAATTCGCTCCCAACCAAAGACGAATAACAACCCCCACAATACTGGAAACTTAAACCGAACCGACAAAAGCATCGCGAAAGTTCCATATACAAACAAACCTAACGCAAAAGAACCCGTATACCGAAAACTCATCCCGATGACGAGTAAACGTTCTTTAAGTTTTGGATGTGTTTGCATAATTCCCATCAGCAGAAGATGTGATAAACCAAAAATAACAACTGTCCCCACCACATAAGCTGCAAATTTGGTTAACAGAATCATAGATTTTGGAAGCGGACGCATCTGTAGATAGGTCAAACCCCTACCATCAATTTCATCCGATACGATTGCTGAACCGTAGAATACTGCACATAAACTCGTCAAAAAACCGTAACCAATAAACGTTATGTAAGGGATGAAGGTATTCACAGCAGTGCTCCCGCGCACATAGAAGCGAAACAGCACCGTGATAGAGAGCATCAACACGCATCCTAACAAAATCAGAAGTACACGACGACTCCAGAATAGTTGACGAAGTGTCAGTTTGAATAAGGCAAAATAGGCAGGAAATGAATTGGGGATCTTAGTCATCTATAATCTTCAATATAGTGAATTCTCTAATATTGTCTAATGAAAAAAAATAAATATTCAGGTAGTCCAAACCATCAAAACGATCGTAGGGGCTGGGTTTCCCAGACCGCATATTACCGTTTTCATTATCCGCATATTACCAGATTCAAATCTTAATCTTCATCAGACTATAGTATCATATAATCATGGAAATAGCAATGTTGATTGCAAACTATATCTATTTTACATAACTTATATGCGAAATGCTATTATTTGCAACTTTCGTTTGAAAATGCCGTAATAATCTGATAAACTGTATATACTAACATCAAAGCACAGCATTTAGTAAAGAGGCAATATATGCAAGAACTATACGACACACAACCAGTAAATCCTCCTTCACGTGCAATCCTCGTCGGTGTAAAACTGCGGGATATTACGATGCATGAAACAGAGGAATCATTACAGGAACTCCGACAACTCACCGAAACTGCTGGAATTGAAGTGGTGTGTGAAACAATCCAATCCAGAAATGTGCCAAACCCAACCTACTTTATCGGAGAAGGAAAGGTTGACGAACTAAAAGAAATCGTTGAAGAACTTCAAGCCGATGCAATAGTCTTTGACGAGGAATTATCACCCGCACAGACACGGAACATTGAAGGTATGCTTGATATTGCCACGGTTGACAGGACAGGTCTTATCCTGCAGGTATTTGCACAACGTGCTTTAACAAGTGAGGCACGGTTACAGGTGGCATTGGCACAGTTGGAATATGCTTTACCAAGACTTACACGGATGTGGACACACCTTTCACGAATAGCAACTAGAGCCGGCAGCGGAAGTGGGGCATTACGCGGTCCTGGTGAAACACAACTTGAAATGGATAGAAGATGGGTACGAAGACAGATTTCTCAACTGAAAAAAGAATTAGCGAAAGTAGAAAAAAGACGGAAGGTTCAAAGGCAGAACCGTTCAGACAAAACAAAAATTTCTCTCGTCGGTTATACCAATGCTGGAAAATCTACGCTCTTTAACATACTCACAGGTGAAAACGTCTTGGCAGAGGATGCGTTATTTGCCACCTTAGACTCAACCACACGTCAGGTCAGTTTACCAAAAAATCAGAACATCCTGTTGAGCGATACCGTCGGTTTTATCAAAAAGTTACCACATCAACTTGTCGCAGCGTTCAAAGCAACTTTAGAGGAGATTACAGAGGCGGATCTGTTGTTGCATGTTGTGGATATTAGCCATCCAGAAGCCGAAGCACAAATTGATGCCGTAGATAAAGTCCTAACAGAATTGGATGCCGATGCAATACCCATGGTCATGGCTTTCAACAAAATAGATCAACTTGAATCTGAAGAACAGATACATGTGCTTAAGACGCGTTATCCAGAGGCAGTATCCATTTCAGCAAAACGTGGGGATGGTGTTGCTAACCTGATGGATCTGTTGGCAGAACGTTTCGACTCTCAGGGAGCAACGGTCTATCTGAGCATTCCTTATACAGAGGGAAAGACGTTAGATATACTCTATAAACACGGCACAGTGTTAGATACGGATTATGCAGATACCGCGATTCACGTCGCGGCACGATTGCCGAGTCGGTATCTGAAGTCTGTCTCACAATTTTCGGTTTCACCGGAAAATGTTTAGCGAAGTTTCACACGTAGTTTCTATTTTCTTGGTTTTCATATAGTAAATTTAAAATAGGAAGGCAAAAATCAGAAGACATTCCAACGTTTACGAAGACCACGCAACGTAGGGGCGGGGTCTCCCCGCCCGCTGTGGAATGTTTCATTAATTCTACCAGTCAAATATGACACTGGCACCATATATCAAAAAGGAGAAGGAATAATAAAATGAAGATAGGTGTTACACAGATTATTCTTGGAAATATGTCATTGGAAGATACACTCTCGCTCTGTCAAGACGCGGGATATGATGCCGTCGAACTCACCTTTGGCGAAGGGAAAGACACCGACATTAACATGAGTGATTCCGAACTAAAAGGGATTGCTGCTAAATGTGACGCCGCGGGTGTGGAAATAAGCAGCATCACCGCTGGCTATGCAAACCGAGGGAATTTACTCAGTCTTGACGAAGAACAACGAAAGAACGGTGCTAAATCACTTGCACGCGGATTAGAAGTCGCAGGTGCACTCGGTGTTGGTGGAATTCTACTACATCCAGGTCAACTTTCTGTTGAAGGAACATATCAAGAAGTATGGGATAACCTCGTCGGAATTCTGAAAGACCTGGCACCTTCCGCTGAAGAACACAAGGTCGCTATTGGACTGGAAAACGTATGGAACAAATTCCTACTCAGTCCAAAAGAGATGCGCGAGATTGTTGATGAAATTGACAGTGAATGGGTCGGTACCTACCTGGACACTGCAAACATGATGGCTTACGGCTATCCTGAACACTGGATCAGGGAGCTTGGACATCGGATCAAACGGGTTCACTTCAAAGACTTCTCACGCGGTTCACACCGATTCACCAATCTATTAGATGGGGATACCGATTGGGCAGCCGTGATGGCAGCGTTCCGTTCTGTCGGATATGACGGTTATGTTATTCACGAAGTTGGCGGGGATAGAGACGCACAGATTGACCTTGCAGAAAGGATGCGAAAAATTATCGCTATGTAGGCAAAAAAAAATGGCGATGGAATACATATCCATCGCCGCATGCCGGAGGTCGGACTCGAACCGACATGGACCTAGGGCCCGCTGGATTTTGAGTCCAGTGCGTCTACCGATTTCACCACTCCGGCGTTTTAAACAAGTTCAAAATATTTATGGTGAATTTTGAAGTTTATTATACACTCTCATCCCCGGTAGGTGCGATTTCCTAATCGCACCGTTATTGTCTGTATAAATAACTCCATATTTTACTATAAATGGTAACACATTCCTGGAGAAAAGTCAATAAGAAATGGCTAACCAACAAAGAGGACTTGCCACTGAAAGCATCTTCAAAAGAGTTTATACTGCTGTCACGGCGTTCTTGCTACTACTGATTGAAAAGGAAACGTGGCAGGCACTTGCACGCTGGGTCTTATGGAAGGTTATACCCAAACGCAGACGCATCCATAAAGTCATGCAAGAACTCAATCCGCTCGCAGAAAATGCACCTCCCGAGATGCACGCGCTACGAGAGGAGGTTTTCTCAAAGAGTTGTCTGGAATTGCCAAAACCGCAAGACATAGAAATCCTATTGAATATACTCAATCATGTAGAACAACCGATGGGATATGAACAGATATTCTTTGCTGCACTCTATCCTATACTGATAAAACGGGATCTTGAGGCAATTGGAATTACCTCTGAGACGCCGCATCGACTTGAAGTAGAGGTCGGTTATCTCGGACACAACGAGGACTACTTTTTCTGGGTATTTGAAATTGATGCTAACAGAAAAATGTCCCTTAATACACAACTTCAGGTTCGGGAAGAACAACGCGAAGACAAACGTTATGTGGTCTATACCTTGGGTGGAACAGGACTTGTGGAGGAAGATTTTGCAGCTTATGCGGAACAGTGGCTACTGAACACACCGCGTCTTTCATTAGCACTACCATTACTCGCTACGGCGTATGCGGACCAGTGGATACTCAACACACGGATCTATTTTGCACATATACTTAATGATCTAAAAAAGCGGAATTACAAAGTTACAGCAGAGTCAATACCTGATTTTGGACGGGCGCGGTTGTCAATATTACGCCATCTTTCGCTGCTTCGGATAAATAGACGTCAATTTCGGTCCTCACGCCGAAATCGTTAAGGTAAATTCCCGGTTCAATAGAGAAACAGACACCAGGAATAAGGATGCGTGCATCATGCGTTTCAAGATTGTCTAAATTCGCACCGTTCCCATGAATAACCGTCCCAATGTTGTGTCCTGTCCTGTGGATAAAGTAATCGCCATATCCTTTTTCTGTGATATATCCACGCACACAGTCATCAACGGTATATGCTGGGATCGGTTCATTTGCAGCCCATTTTTCGCGTATAAATGCTACGGCTCTATTGCGTGCTTCCTTTACGATCTCAAATATCTCTTCATATTTTTCTGGGACAATTGCTCCCGCATAAGCTACCCACGTTGTATCAGCAAAAACTGCGTCTGCGTCCTTCTGCTTTGCCCAAAGATCAATTAGGATATAATCACCTGCTTTGATCTGATCCGCGCGGCTTTCATTTGGCGCGTAATGCGGGTCACCACTATTCGCATTGACTGCAACAATAGGGGGATGTTCAGTCGTAAGTTGCATCTCATCAAATTGCTTGAGAATCTCCTGTTGCACATCATACTCAGTAATCGTATTACCAGCCTTGAGTTGATCTCCAATCCAGTTGAACGCGTAATCTTTTGCTTGCAGCACTTGGTAAGCGGATTTCTGATGTCCCTCGAATTGTGCTTGGGATAGAGGTGCTTCAACATACTGTGCAAGTTCCGCTGAAGACGTCACCGCAACACCGTAGGAACGAATCCATTCTAATGTTCCCGCATCAACGCGTGAAACATAAGGAATAGCTGCATTAGGAGAATACTCCATAGCAACCGTATTGACATTGGCAAGTAAGGATTTCATCTCCGCATTGAGTTCCTGCCAACCAGCATATAAAGAGACCTGTCCGGGAACGTCAACGAAGTTAGACGTTTCAATCTTATGAATTAACCAATGCGGTTCACCTTGTGCGGGAATCAAGCAGAACCATCGGCGCGTAATGTTAAGTCCCGTTAAACCTGCGGCATTTTGCGAAATCGGGTTGATACCCCGAAAATCGTATAACAACCAAGCCTCAAGGTCTAACGAAGTCAACGCGGATTGAATTTCAGATAATTTCATAGTTTTTCCGTTTACAGATGCGGTTTCAGTACAGAAACAACAGGAGATTCTGAAATCATAATAGCAGAGAAGACTGCATAAGTCAAATGGTATTTGCAGACCTGTAAATCCTGATTCAGACAATAAATTAATATGAAACAATCATTGAAAAAAACGCAAAAACATGGCATACTTACGGATATAACATAATCAACACGTAAGGAGGAGCGATTATGCGCCTAACCGAATCTGAAGTTTCATTTTTTCACGAAAACGGATATCTTTTACTTGAGAACGTGTTGGATGAAAACGACTTAGCACCTGTTATTGATGAATACACAGAAATCATCACAGGGTGCGCTGAACGATTATACAAGGAAGGAAAGACTACCTCAACATATTCCAATAAACCTTTTACTGAACGCTTGTTACATCTCGCAATTGAAGCACCAGAGGTTACTGGAGATTTGGATATTATGCACGCAAGAGGTAAAGCCGTATTTAACTTTCTTAAAAACCCTAAAATCCTTGACCTTGCGGAATCTTTCGTAGGTTCCGAGATCGTATGCAACCCTATTCAACACATCAGAGCCGTTTTACCCGAACGAGAATCGCAACGTCTTACGACACCGTGGCATCAGGACGCGGGTGTGTGTTGGCCAGAAACCGACCCTTATTTTATGCTAACTATCTGGATACCGATTGTAGACACAACCTTAGAAAACGGATGTCTGCAAGTGCTTCCGAGAAGTCATAAAATGGGATTATTTACCCACGTTTGGAATGAGGCAGGACTAACAGTTCCACCTGAGTTACTACCTCCAGGTCTTTCACCGAAAGTTTTACCGATCCGAGCGGGGGGTGTTATTCTGTTCCACAATTACACACTCCACAGTGCGAAACCCAATGAATCCGATACCGTTCGTTGGAGTTTCGATCTGCGATATCATGATGTTTATCAACCAACAGGCAGACCCTATTATCCTGCATTTCTGATGCGGAGTCGTATACGTCCAGAAGCGTGCCAAACTGACTATGAAATGTGGTGTAAACGTTGGGAATTTGCTTTGGAGAATTCCAAAGGTGTGAATGCTTACCGGTGGCCACGGTAGCAAATAGGAGAAACATGATTCAGATATCTGACCTACCCACAGTCAATGCCACTTTAAATACGATCAGTGCTATCCTACTTACAATAGGATATGTATTAATTAGACAACGGAGAATTGAAGCACATAAGAGATGTATGCTCGCAGCTTTTGCTGTGTCAGTGCTTTTTCTCATCTCTTATGTAATTTACCATGCAAACGCGGGATCAACTCCTTTTACACGTCAAGGCTGGATACGTCCTGTCTATTTTACGATATTGATTTCACATATCATACTTGCTTTCGTAATAGTGCCTTTGGCGATACGAACCCTCTACTTAGCTTGGCGTGAAAGGTTTGAACAACACCGCCGTATTGCAAAGATCACTTTACCCATCTGGCTATATGTATCCGTGACAGGTGTGCTTATCTATCTGATGCTATATCATATAAATTAAACGTTGAGTGTGCCTACTACCTTTATCGGAGGAATATATCCTATGCGTTGTTCACGGATGATTTCTTTTACACTGCTGTTCCTTATAATCTCTATCACAAACACCTACGCACAAGACTATACACAATGGGCACTACCTAAGGGAGCAAAGTACAGGTTCGGAAAAGGAAAAACTGCTAATCTTGAGGCATATAGGACTACTATAGGTAAAGGAAGATCATATCATTTTTCACCAGATAGCACGCAGTTTAGTGTCATGACATCTATTGGGATTTGGGAATATGATGTCATGACGGGAAAAGAGATCAAGTTATCAAGATTAAAATGGAACAGAGTAGATCCTGACTCAGGTGTAGTCATGAGTCCCGATTCCCAAATGTGTGCAATTACACGAGACAATAGGATTGAGGTATGGAATTTACTTACAAATCAACTCAAAAACATAATAGAGAATCCTAATGATAAATCTACTTTTAATAGGGTCCATTCTGTCGCATTCAGTCCAGATGGGCAAACACTTGCAAGTACTAGTTTTTCCGGGATAATTCGATTGTGGGATATTGATAGCGGGAATTACAGCGAAATTCACACACAAAATGAATCTGTTGGTAGAGTAATGTTCAGTCCAGATGGAAGAACATTAGCGAGTAGTGCAAAACAAGGTGTTGAATTGTGGGATATTGAGACGAAAAGGTTCAAAGGCACCTTAGAGGATACAACTGGTGTCAACAACATTATCTTCAGTCCTAACGGGGATGTCCTATTCGGTTTAAGCAAAGAAGATGCGCGGTTCTGGGATACGAATACCGGAAAAATAAGACTTAAATTAGAGATTGAATCGTCATATAGACCGCCTTTTGCGTTATCACCGGATGGGAATACTTTTGCTTTCTCAAACAGAGGAGATTATACAGTGCAACTGTGGGACACGACGACCGGTCAACTCAAAAGTAAATTGACTGGAGATCCTCAGTATGTAAACTTACCAGGGATTGCCAACGGCGTGCCACAGTTAGTGAACTACCCTACAAAAACTGTAGACTCGCTGGCATTTAGTCCAGATGGACAAACACTCGCCGTGGCAAGTGACGGTGAGATAGCACTCTGGAATCCTAAAACGGGTGAACAAGACTTTATAATGACAGAAGAAGGTAATTTCTATTACATGTTGTTTAGTCCAGATGGACGAACGCTCGCAACACGAAAACACACGTCACTTGATGAAACCCGTTTCCTTTTGTGGAATATTGATACGACTGATATAAAAAAGTCAAAACTGCGACATGTCATCACAGGTCATTTCGATGAAGTAACTTCATTGGCATTTAACTCAGATGGAGATGTTTTAGCAAGTGGTTACCATCTGGAGAGAATAAAATTATGGGATGTTGAAAAGGGAAAACACAAAACGACTTGTATCGGATATCCTTATCAGTTGTGGGTTCAATCTTTAGATTTTGCTCCTAACGGGGAAACGATTGCAAGTCTAAATATCTATTCACAGAGTTCTTTTGGGAAAGCAGAGATTCTGCTCTGGGATGCAATGACAGGTGCATTCCAAAAAACTATCAAAGCTCACGGGAACGCAATTGGGAATACCCGTCGTATCTCACATGGTGGAAATGCCCTGTTTAGTCCTGACGGTAAGAAACTTATAAGTGGAAGTTTGGATGGGACAATTCGGTTGTTGAACGTTGACGAAAAAGAAAAAAAATCACTTGTTGGTCTGTTTCAAACCGGACCTTTAGGTAAACAACGACCAATACTTAAAGGACACACAGACCAGATTCTGACGATTGCCTTGAGTCCTGATGGTAATACGGTCGTTAGTGGAAGTTCAGACAAAACAATCCGTGTATGGGATACCAACACGCTAAAGATTAAGTTCCCGTTAACTGGACATACAGAGGAGATATGGGCTCTTGCCTTTACACCTGATGGATTAACACTCGCAAGTGGATGTAGAGATGGCTCAATCCACCTATGGGATCCTCTTACTGGTAAACACAGTAGGTCGGTCATTGGCAATGGACTATTTACACGGCCTCCACCACTCCCACGCAAAGATGATGATCCTCCCGATGTTAAGACACGGCATAGAAGTGCTGTCTCGGCACTTCTATTCAGTCATGATGGAAAAACGCTTGTAAATGGAAATAGTGATGGAACTATCCACTTTTGGGATATGAATTCATTGCAAATCAGAACAACACTTTCAGGACAAAGTGGATTGAACTCACTCACAATTAGTCCCGACGGCAGCACGTTGGCAAGTGGAGGTTCTGATGGGACGATTCTTATTTGGGATCTTTTAAAGTAGCAGGCACACTCATGAAGATTAAATAAATATTCAGGTAATCCAATTCATCAAAATGATCGTAGGGGCTGGGTTTCCCAGACCGCATATTACCCAATTTAATTCTTAATCTTCATCCATGTGCCTACTACATTTATCAAAGGAATATATCCTACGCATTGTATGGACGGAAACCTTGCACCATCAAACCGCGATCACTGTTGGCTTTCTTAGCTTCTTCTGCTGCCGCAGCGCGTTTCTCTGCTTCTGCACGATTGGCAGCTGTTGTGCCACCAATTATCACGAAATCATCAGTGCGACGGTATCGGTTGATGAACACCGGACGCGGTTTATCGGACATATTCTGTTTGGAACCGTGGATAGTCTTCACATTAAAGAAGATAGAATCCCCCGCTTTTCCTTCAACGGGGAGCGCACTTTCCCAAGGCCATTCATCCTCTTCTAAACCGAGATGCGAGAAGGTATCAATGTGTTTGAGTTGTCCCAGTTTATGGGATCCAGGAACAACATAAAGTGCACCATTGACAAGGTCGGTGTCTACAACATAGTTCAAAATACCAACAGGTCCCTGATAACGATGCTCAAAGTAAGCGGAATCTTGATGTAGATGCTTTGGATGTCCACCGACCGGTTCCTTATACAGACATTGTCCGTTCCCAAAGATTTCAACGTTGGGACCTAAAATAGCCGTTACGATCTTGACAGCATTTTCATCAAAGGCGGAGTGGAAAAAGGCCGCGCTTGTCTGATAGTTCACTGCTAACACCATGATCTGTTTATCACGATCATAGCCTGTTGGTGCTGGAATAAACAAAGTCCCGTTAGGCGTTCGCCATCCTTCAACTATCTGCTGTGCTTCATCAAGCAGTGCTAAAGACTCTGTCGCGGCAGCCTCTATATCTTGATGTATCCTTTCAATATAGGGTTTCATCAGACCACGCACGACGAGACAACCGTGTTCGTCAAAAATGTTGGACGCTTTCTCAGCATCCAAATCGTCAACTGACATCTCAATATCTTTAATAGTTGCTTTCAATTCCTGATCCACAAATCTTCTCCTTATCGATCATCTTCAAAATACATCATCATTCCTAACCCCACGATGGACGATTGCCAGTTAACTTTTCTAAATACTCAGCAGTTTGTCGAAGATTATCCTTGAGTTTCTTGTCTGCTTTCTTTCTCTCTGCTGTTTCAGTTCTATACTGAACTTTGTAGTTACCTCTGTCCAATCTTCGTAATACAAATTCACCAGGAACATTCCTGTTCGCATAGACTAACATATCGTGCAACAACCAATAAACATCTGTGGGGGTGAATCGTAAATGACAGTGTTTAGATTCCGCCTTAACTGCGTCGAGTGTTTTCTGCACATAAGTAACAACTTCTGCCAGTGTATAGGATTTGTTTTCTTCTAAATTAATCTTGTCCATTTTCATCTCCTGTCAATTTGATGGATGGCATACGGGCAGGTTGTGCCGCATAAGGCTTCGGCCCATCAATGTGAACTTTCGCGCCGTTGCGAACCTGAATCAATTGTGAAGCGATGCTCACCGCTATCTCCGGCACAGTCTTTGAATTTATATCTAATCCGATAGGTGCATAAACGCGTTGCAGTTTCTCTATCGGAATTCCCACGTCTAATAGGTCGTCAAAAATGAGTTTTATCTTTCTGCGGCTGCCGATCAATCCGATGTATCTTGCATCTGATTCAACAACGCTATGCAGTGCCGATTCATCATGTTGGTGTCCGCGAGTTACAATCACAACATAAGTTAGATGGTTGATTGGATAGTGTCGGAGCTCCTCAGCAATGTCTCCAATAATGATTTCGTCTGCTTCAGGTAAGCGGCTCTTAGATGCAAAATCTGCGCGATCATCAATGATGGCGATATCAAAATCTAACCAACTCCCAATATGGCAGAGAGCCTGTCCAACGTGTCCAGCTCCCGCAATTAGCAACGTCGGCCTCGGTTGGATAGGTTCCAAAAAAATGGATACGGTTTTGTCCTTTTTGTATAAACCTGGTCTGTTCCGCTCAAGTATGTCCGAAATTTCAGTTTCTATTTCAGTCTCTAATTTCGGGTCCCCCAATGTGCCGATGCGTTGACCATTCTTAGCAAATACCATCTTCATGCCGACCCTAATGTGCGGTTGCTTACTTTCTACAACTGTCGCACTCATTAACGGCACCTTTTCTCTATTGAGTTCTTGTATACGTGTGAACATTTCAGCTTCAGCCTGAGTTTTTGGTAAATCTATGAATATCTTCATATTGCCACCGCAGATGAGTCCATCATCCCAGCCGTAATCGCTATCCAATTGGAAGTCAAGCAGACGCGGGATACCGCCTTGCATCAGTCCAATTGCCTGTCGACGGGCTTCTGCTTCCACACATCCACCACCCAGTGTGCCGATATTGCGTAGATCGGGGAGTATGAGCAGTTTTGACCCCGGTTTCTGTGGGGTGGAACCTTTTGTCTCAACCACAGTACAGTAAGCACCGACTTGGTCAGATTTAATTAATTCAGGGATTTGTTGATATATTTCTCTCATTTGCCGAAACTTTGTGCTTTTGCACTTTGGGAGACCAGATTCGTAAATTGTTCTGTCTGCGATTCCGTTAGCTGCAATGGGACAATGCTCTCTATGCCTTCACTACCGATTTTTGAGGGGACATTGAGGAAAACAGAAGTTGTATCCGTAGAGATTAACGTGCCAACACTCATCACCCGTTTCTTATCTAAACTGATGGCGGAGATGACCTGTAGAATGTGACTCGCTAATGTATATTCACTCGTCGTGGTATATGGACAACGGCTTGCAACCGCATCAACTATACTTTGTATATCTGCTTCATTCAACAATTGTGTAAGAGGAATACCATTAACTCTACAGTATTGCGGTAACATAAACGTTTCCTCATCATCTCCGATAACTAAACCGGAGACATCCTTCACTGAATATCCTGTGCGGGTTGCAATTTCAGATTTGAGATGTGCTGTGGATACACCGTTGGCAATACCGATAAGGTTTTCAACACCATGGCTCTGATGTATCCAAGCAGAGATATAGTTTGAGAAGGGCATGGTGACTAAGACTTTTGCGTTCTGCCCGTGTTCAAGAATCTTCGGCACAGTGTCACGAGCAGAAGACAGATTCGCTGTCTTTAATGCCTGTGCTGAATGAAATCCGTAAGGTAATTGCGTTGGCAGCAGAACCACTAGATCAGATCCTGATATGTCCTCGCAAACTGTCGTAAACGTCACCTGTGTATCACTTGCACACATTGCAGTTGCAAGCGTAAGGTCTTCTACGGCATCTGCAACGAACTTTGTGTGCCGGTTTCTCTGGACACTACCGGCTTGTGTGCCAGACACGATTACAAGGCTCTGTGCCAACTCAGACTCACAGATACCCCAACCCACTGTAAGTGTCAACTGACTGTTTCCTATCAATGCAATTCTCATAAGTTTGTCCTTATATAAGCGTTTCTACGATTTCTTGGAAGCTTGTTTCAAGTTTTTCACGCTGGACATACATTTCAGAATCCGCTTTGAGTTTAGTATCCAGCAACTCATTATAACGTTCAACATATTCCATTAAGGTCTCTACCTCTTTTTCATAACAAATTGCCGTAGTTAACACCTTTTCCTTCACTACGATCGGCAGTTCATCAGACGTGATCTGTGTTAATTCCCATCGCCACACTTTTTCAGATATATACGTAATAAAACGCTCTAATACTTCACCTTCATAACTATTTTCTTGCAGTTCTTTCACTTCATGAATTAGTCCAATGACTTGATTGAATAAGGAATCGGGAAGTATATTTCGCAATTCCATGATATGCCGTCCTGTTGTAGAAATTGGCAATTTATTCTGAAGTAGAAACATCCGTAGGTTTGGATAATCATCCAAAGATTTGGTTTCAGTCAGCCATGTTTCGTCAATTGAAGGCAGTTCATTTAGTTCAAAACTCAGAACCTGTTGTTTCCGAATTGCTTCAAGTGAAGTGTTGTTGCCATTTAATCCAGCGTGTACGAGGGTATCTATCACTGTGGATTCAGCATAAGGTTTTAAAAACGCTATCATCTCCCCCACTTTCGACTGCTCAGCAAGAAGCATTTCAACAGTCAAATCGCCATTGTAATGTGAACGCGAGGTGTTCCGACTTTTCTTTTTACCTGTTGTGTTAGACAGACGGTCGACTCGTTTTGCCAATGTCCCATTGTAACGAAGCAACTCATCTCGGAGTAGAGAAAGTGTAATGTCTCCATGAATGGCAAGTTTTTCAGTTGAAGTCATATCTCGAACCGTATGTCCCGTCTTTGACAACAATGCCCTATTGAGATTACGCTCCAAGGTCTTCCTGTCCTTATCGTTTTCAACGACAAGTTTGCTTTCTAAGGTGAGATTCATGAGCCTTTTTGTCTGGTCAGGCACGCTTAGATTGATGTCGCATGTTGGTTGAAAATCGACAAGAAGTTGCTCGCGATATTTTCCATTTAGCAGTAATGTCCACAATGTTGCGTAATACGTTTGCCCTTTTGTTTCTGTATCTGATTCTCGCGGCGCATTTTCAATCCACTGTTTTATGATCGTAAAACGCTCTTTGATATCCGCTATAAGTTCTTTGAACTCTTTATCTCCCACTTCAAATCCAACAAAACTCGTTTGCGTTTGGCGAGTGGACCGACTATTCCGTTGTGCAGTTGAAGATTTAGCTGCTAATAGCAAGTTCTGCAGTGGATGTATTACTTTCTCAAAATCCTGATTATGCTTGCTTGAAAAGTTTGCAATTTCAATAAAAGACAACCAAACATCCCGCATTCTTTCAATCTGAGTCGGATGCAAAGTAGAACGCAGCGCGATACGTGTCAGTTTTTCACGAACAGTGCCACAGGTCCATTCTGGTAGATAGACATCATCCAATAGAAGGTTATCCTGATAGATGTTTAACTTGACCGGTTTAACCAGTCCCTGCGATATGAAATCCTTTTCAAAAACAAGATCATGGAATAGTGCCGATGCCTTATCTAATAGTTGATTCGTCAAAGTGTAACTCGATTGAATCATATAGTTGAGTGTATTTTGTTGGTTATCTTGAAGTTGCCATAACTCAATAATTGGGTCAATACACGCCTTTAATGATTCGGTCGCCTTTTTAGATACGTCCTCCTCAAAATGTTCATCAAGATATTCAACGTAGAAATCACAATATGTGCACATGACATTTCGTAGTTCCCGAATGACAAGATCGTCCCAGACTTTGTTGTGTATTCGGTGTGATCGGTTGAGCATTAACGCATTTAGACGACTATCAACACCTTGCTGAAACTGTGTCATTAACTGATACGCGTGCTGATTCGCTTTAACCGTATAAGCTTGTATGGTTTTGGCACTCTCAACTATAGCATCTTCAATTTCTTTCGGCGTTGCAGTGAATTCAATGGGAACGAACTTAAGGGATTTCGGTTCAATAGGATTATATACAGCTGCTGTTGGCAAAACTCTTACAGAGAGCGCGTTTTGATCAACAAAGCGATTAAGGACTGTCAGACCATATTCTAAATCAAGTAGATCAGGATAATTCTTCCCATGTGTACGTAACACAACACATACCGTATTATATCCTTCTTTCTCTACTGTTTTGAGCATTAAATCTTCGTTGAGATTAACCCGTTGAATATGCGTCTGTTCCGGTATAATGACTTTGGTTGTGGTTTTGTCGGTTTCCGGTGTTTTCGTGAGAACAAAACCGCCAGTTTTGATCGTGTTTGGCAGAATCAGTCGTGCTTGTAGAACATCTTCTGTCAGATCCGACAGTGTAATAGGTTTTCCCGACTGTTGAATCGTAATATTCGCGATCATACCATCAGCAAAATCTGTAATCTGTCGTGCATTGCGTTCCAATTCTTGAATGCTTTTATGTACACGATCATAATCATCAATTGAAGATGACTGAACCTTCGATTCATCAATCCAAGATACCCAGGCCCCCGGACGATGCTTCATTTTTAATGTTAACTGCCCATCTTTAGAGTCAAAACCGGGTAAGATCTGACTCTCGGACGTCTCTTTAGGTGTCCAAATGATGAGATGTTTATTACTCTTACTACCGAGTGCTATTCCATAAGTGTCACCCCAACTCATCCGTCCTTCAACGCCAGCTTTGATTTTATCTGTTAAAGCAAAGAGAGAGTCGGAGTCAAAATAAAGAGATATATCATGCATTGGGTCAATTAGTATATGCCCTCCAATATAGTGTACAATTAAGTTTGGTAAACTGCCTTATAATCTATCACTTCTTACCGTCAACATATTTACAGTGATACTTAAAATTTGGTTTAACCGCTTATACTTCCTTAAAACCGTTAGATTTGATCTCCAGTCCCCACACATCCCAACCTGCTGCTTCCTTTCGGGCAAAGAGTTCCAACTTACTCTGTTCAGGAAACATCTCTTCAATACGTTGTCTGACTTCATCCGGTTTTTCAGAATGCCGTGTTCGTTTCGCTTGAACAAACTGTTTGATGTTTCGCAATCCTCTCGGTTGTGGAATTGAACCTCGTTTAAAAACAAGACACAGTTCACATTGACTCATGGTATAAAAACCAGGATTTACGCGACACTTATCCCATACAAAAGCAACGGTTGCCCAGCGAAATCCCCATGCTTTACCTAACATAATCGCTTGGTCAAGGTGAGGTGATGAACTCCACATAAACAGCAGGCAGTTTTCAGATGAGATAGACGCAATATTCCAGTCCAACATCTCCTTTACAGAAATAGTTGGATAATGTCGTATTGCACCCCCGCTATCTTGCCCGTCAACCCCGGTGTATTGAAGTTGCCCTTTATAGTCCCAAGGCGGATCTGCATAGAGTATCTGATACTGTTTGTCTGGAAATGGTGGGTGTGATATCATAGTCAGTTCACAGACAACTTAACCAAAAACTCAGGAATTGTCTGTATTACAAATACACAATAAACATGACTGAGAAGGTATTTCGCTACAGTTACTTATTGTGCATCAACGCTAAGTCCTTCCTGTGGGATGTCATTGTTCGCCACTAACATGTCTCTGTCAAAGATAAAATCACTGCGAGAGCTGCCAAGGTTTTCTCCTTCGGTCTGCCGTTCCCTAAAATACTGCGGTAATGTGAGTCCTGTCATGCGGATAGCATCTTCTGGGCATGCTTCCACACAGTATCCGCAGAATATACATCGCAGCATATTGATTTCAAAGACATCTGGAAACTTCTCACGTTGGTACCCCTCTTTGGTGGTCCAACCTTCAGGAGCGGGTGCAGCTTGTATTGTAATACAATCCGCAGGACACGCGGTGGCACACAAGAAACATGCAACACACTTGATTTCATCTTTCTCCGTTACAGTGAGTTTATGCACCCCGCGGTACCTGTCGTTACGTTCATTGACGCTTCTCGGATCTTCGGGGTACTGTACTGTCAACTTCTTTCTTGGAATGTGTTTTAACGTTGTCAACATTCCCTTTATCAACGCAGGGATATAAAGTCTATCCCAAAATGACATCTCTTCGTTAACCTTCATATACAAATTCCTTTAAATCTATGTGTTTAGTTTAGCGTCGGAAAGTTTGGTGTCCATCGGAATCATCTCTTTCATTGCAGATTGAGGTGGGAAAGAAACCTTGCTAATTATAATAATTATAGCATGTTTGCACTTAATATGTCAAAAAAAAATCAGTGATAATTCAACTATGTCAAAAATAGGAAATCACCAAATCCCCAGAATGTGTATAGAACATGCAAATAATGACTTGATGCGGGGACACAGATGCAAGGTGATACTTTTGGGCTGATTCACCCTCAAATTGGGGTTTATGCCCCCGTTTCGGTTGTGGTGAATGAAACAGGTAGATACTTGCTCAATACCTACCTGTTATTCTGTATAATATCTGTGAGATTATTTCTCTTTGTGTTTAAGGTCGTGCTGTGACATTGACCTGTATCCATTCGCTATATGCTGATCCAGCACTGTTTGTCGCCTTAAATCTGAAACCTCTGCTATGCACTCTTGTCACCGTGCCACTGATGACACCATTGCTAACTGACGTTCCTATTGGGTATCCGCCATCAGTGCGCGCATTGCGCGTGAAAGTTGGACTGCCTGTCACATAACTATTAAGGTCTAAATAAAAACTATCACCAACAGTAAGGTTATACGGATCAGGTATGTCACTCCATACGGGTGCTGTCACTGTTGGCGTAGAGGCAGCAGTGACATCGATCTGAACCCATTCACTTTTTGCAGACCCTGCGGAATTGGTTGCCGTAAATTGGAGACCACGACTTTCAACGGTTGTCACCGTACCACTCAAAACGCCATTACTCAAGGATAATCCAGCAGGTATCCTACCCGAAGTCCTTGTTATAGTCGGGCTCCCTGTCACATAAATACTCAGGTCTAAACTAAAACTATCACCAACGGTAAGGTTATACGGATCAGGAATATCGCTCCAAACAGGTGGAGGTTGTGGTGTCGCACTAAGTGTATCACTCCATGGACCTAAACCCATCCTATTCTTTGCACGTACACGGAACTCATACTCAGTGCCATTCGTAAGACCCGTTATCGTTTTCTCTTGCTCAGTTCCAGCAGATCCCTCTGTATCCCAACTATCGCTGCTACTTTCGCGATAACTATATTTGTATTCGGTAATTTTTAAACCACCATTTGAATTGGGAGGTTCCCAATCAAGCGACACTTCACCATCACCTACAGGTGCGGTTAGATTTTGCGGTGCACTCGGTGTAGTGGCAGGTGTCTTATAAATAGTTAGTGATTCAGCACCATATCCCGCGCTATTCTTAGCGCGCACTTGGAACTGGTATTGTCTACCGTTCGTTAGACCGCCAATGGATACACTCCTTTTCGGACCGCTGTTCGGTCCGTTGTTCTGTCCGCGAACTGTTGTCCAACTACGATAAGTCCCATAAGTGTAGCTATATCGGTATTGGTACTCAGTGACATCCGCTCCACCATCATCATCTGGGGGATACCAACGTAACGTCACACCTTGATTATATCTGTCACCAACCAAACTTGTAGGTTCCCCTGGCACCGTCGCTGGTGTTGATTCAGAAGACTCCGTGGCGGCACTCGCAATTTCACCATTCATTGCACGTAGCTCAAACTCATAAGTCGTACCGTTTATTAACGAAAGAACGAGGAATTCTGTGTCCGTTAACACGTCTGGGTCTGATAAAATCATTGAAATCCAATTATCATCATCCCAACTTCCACCACTTTCACGATATCTATATTCGTAATCGGTAACCGTACCACTAACAGGAGTCCAAGAAAGACGGACTTGACCATTTTCAGAAGTTAGAAGTAAATCTGTTGGTGTGGGTGGCTGTGTATTCTGGTTGCTGCCGGATTCCTCACTGCCACTATTGCTTGGAGTGGTAGGTGGTTGTTCGGGTTGCTCTACAGGTGTTCCTCCACAGGGAACAGGCACGGGATTAGGACGTGGCGTCCAAACAATCCCAGCGCGCGGTGCAGGAACACCTAAATCATACTCCCAATTGTGGAAACTCGGGTAAACGGCATCGGCATCGTCGTCGGAAGGAGAAGGTGTATAGATTCCTTGCAGTTTGTTACCCGGACCGTGAGCAAAGAAATCATAGTCCATAATGGTAGTACCATAGGTGTACGTGAACGGACCTTCACTTGTCGTAACTTTTCCGCTTATATGATTATGGCGTTTGAGTGAAAAAACGGTATCATTATTTTCTCCATACGGATCAGCATCTGGTGCTTGCCAATAATAATTACGTTTTTTCAAGGCAGCTTGATAGTCCGGTCTTTTTCTATATGTTGCGATTGCTTCTTTCTTTTTTTCTATGCCCCCGAGTAACCCCGCATTGGAACCTGCTGTTTGTGCGTTTTTCTCAAGATCACTCCATGCCTTAAATATTTTACTCCTTCGCTTTATTTCGTCAATAGGACTGGTTTGATTGTCAAAGGCATATAAGCCGATCCATCCTTTTGCATTTGTTGCAAGATCGAGATTCGGAATGACTGGATTTGGCTGAGGCACACGTCCGACTACGTTTCCATTAACATTTACTCCTACACCGCTTTCCCATGGATGCTTGAGCCCGATGGCATGTCCGATTTCATGTCCTAACGCTTTGGCGGTATATTTATTTTCTGCATCCTCCGCATCGGTCCACGGACAACCACGACGATCTGTACTAGTCATCAATCCCAATGTCTCATTTTCAATATACTTGGTATAGATACTAATAGTTCCATCCCCATGTGATTCCCCGGGAATTTCAACGGTTTCTGATAGATCATCCTCAATCCATATAGCCTTTTTTGCCATAACTCGCCAGGGTTCGTTCTCACCTGCCCTAAACTGTATCGGCGTGCCGAGGGAATTAAAGTTAACGGTGCGATCTTTTTTCTTATTTTTTGTCTCGGATTCCAATATTTCATGTATATCAAATATTTTTTTGCGTAAATCACTGGCATAACCGATACCAAGATGGGAAGGACTATAGATGAAGATATCTTTCCTTGTCGGGTTAAGACGTATATGTATCCCGTTAACTTCAAAGCCGCGGTATTCTTCAAAGTCAACGAGTCCATCACCGATCTGAGTGTTATTTTCTACGGTATTCGGCTGACCTGTGGGACCCTTTTCATTGTCAAGTGGTGGCTTCGTATAACCGTAATCTGTGTCGCATTTATCTGCTATGTAGTTACCGTTGTCATCTTTCGGAATGTTGATCGTAGCATTTCCATTGAAAGTTGCTTGAAGTATACCGAAAGAACCACCATCTTTGGATTTGACAGTGATCTTTATCGTGAATCCTTCCTGGGGAAGATAGGCATCAGATGTCCAAGAGAAGGTTGCTGTTGATCCATCATCTGCTACTACCCACTTCGCATCATCTGGATCATAGTTATTACGGGTATAACCGAGAGGTAGTGTCGGTAATCCTTCTGGCAGTTTCTTGTCTTCTCTTGCTTTCTCCACATTCGCATAAGCATCCTTAGATTGATCTGACGTATAAAAACGCAAGTCCGGTCGACTATTCTCGATTTCTATATCTGAATCTTTGTTCATGTAGACACCAGGCCAAGATGATACTTGCGTGAAACTAAACGATATTGATCCTGATGATTGGACACCGGTGACAGAAACGAGAAAAGTAAGAGGGTTATCATAAGTAGGTTCCCAATCATTATACGTTGACTCTTTTAGAGGTTCAATCTTGACATTCGTTGCTTGCAAAACGGACACAGCAGTAAACAGCAGAAGTAAAACGGTGATATAGTATCTATTCACTATTGTTTATCCTCTTCCGGTATACGTGTTTTATTTTCTATAGCATCAATCTTTTTAAGTGCTTCTTGCCATGTGATACTTCCTGCCTGTCCTTTAAGGAGTATCACTTGTGTTGGTGTAAGGTCTGGATTTAACTGCAAAAGTTCATCTATATTTTCTTGATTCAGTTGTTCTATGGAACCTGCATGTTCATTGATAATTTTTGAAAGGTATGCTCTATATGGATCAGCGATTTTCGTAAGCCGTGTAAGTTGTTCAAAGTACTGTTTCTCTATTTCATATTGAGCACCTCTAAGGTTTTGTCCGTCCCGAAAGGATATATGAGACAATCCCTGATAGGCTGCAACTGATTTCTCCCACTCACCAAGTTTCTTATAACACAGTGCCAATAAGGTGTTCTTTTTGGCAATACGACTATCAAGTTGGCAAGCTTTCCGTAAATGTGCAAGGGCTATAGCCGGATCGTCCTCGTCGTAATAGTAATAGTAAGCAATATTTTCGTGGGCAAAGGCTGCGTTAGGAAACTTAGACAGCAACTGCCGATATGCCGCAATTCGTTGTTCTGAGGGATGACATTGTGTCCAGATGAACATTGCCTCAACAGAGTCCGGATGTTCGCGCATGGCACGTTCAGCATACTCAAGACCGATAGATTGGGCAATCCGGGCACCTTGCTGTGAAAGATATTTTGCAGCAGTGAATGTATTAATACCTTCAAACTCAATCTCATACCATTGCCGGTTCCTTTCATCTGACGGTAAGGTGCGCGGAATCGCCATTTGTCTCTCTTCCTGCTCCTTTGTAGTGTAATAGATCTTGCCAGTGAATTCAATCTCAGATCCATTGTGAGGACGTATAAGATAAGGTTCCCCTTTTTGATCGTGAGGGAGGATTTTTATCCTGTCGTCATAATAGTTAGCTGCTTTCAGTTCAGGGGCCGATGATTTAGACATAGGCACTTGAATTATCCACAATTGATTAGGATCAGCAATAACTTCTTTTTTTCGTTTGAGCACCTCAGGGTTTCCCCGATTGGCTGCGACATCGGCTTTGAACTGTTCAATAAGTCGTTCAAAACTTGGTTCGGGGAATGGGGGCAGTTCTACCGGTTTGCGTGTGTTTGCAGCGACCGGTCCATATTTTGATTGGTTGTTGTAATCTTCCTGTGGTTCAATACCCTTCAGTGCAGTTTTTTTTCCACATCCAGAACACCCATCCAGTAGAATTACTGCTATTAAAAGTAGTGTTGTAAAGTTTGTAATACGAAGTTTCATTGTGTTTTCCTTTTGCTTGACTTGCTACATCCCAACAACCTATGTATTCAGGTTCGCGACTGTATAGTTCGGTGCTTCCTCCGTGATATCAATATCGTGTGGATGACTCTCTCTATACCCACTGCTAGACATACGGACAAATTGAACATCTCTACGTAACGTCTCAATATCGGGTGTGCCACAATATCCCATAGCAGATCGTATCCCGCCAACTAACTGATAAACATAGTTACTCAATTTTCCTTTGTGGGGGACTCTACCTTCAATCCCGCGTGGCACTAACTTTGCTAATTCTTCATCACTTGTCTGCTCTCCGAGTGCTGTACCGCGTTTTCGTAACGCACCTAACGAGCCCATACCACGGTGCATCTTATATGTTCTTCCCTGATAGATGACTGTAGAGCCTGGACTTTCGTCTGTGCCGGCAAGTAGACTCCCGATCATGACAGAACTCGCACCTGCACCGATCGCTTTTGCGATGTCTCCGGAATAACGGATACCACCATCAGCGATAATCGGGACACCTTCCTTTTCCGCTGCCTGTGCACAATCGTAAATCGCAGTTATCTGTGGAATACTGACACCAGCGATAACCCGTGTTGTACAAATCGATCCTGGACCTACACCGACTTTTACAGCATCCGCACCAGCAGCAATCAAACTTATTGTTGCTTCCGGGGTAACTACATTCCCAGCGACAAGCTCAACATCCGGAAATTCCGATTTTAAAATCTCAGTTGACCGAATTACGTTTTTCGAATGTCCGTGTGCGGTATCCAGAACAAGCACATCTACCTCTTCATTGACTAACAATTCGACGTCAGCGAGAGGGGTGGATGGCTGAATTGCTGCACCGACCCGTAAGCGACCCTCAGCATCCTTACACGCTTGTGGGAACATCTGAACTTTGTCTATATCTTTAATCGTAATGAGACCACACAACTTGAAGTCATCATCAACAATAGGTAGTTTTTCTTTGCGAGATTGGTGTAGTATTTTTTTCGCTTTGTCAAGTGTAATTCCCGGCGATGCGGTAATCAGTTTTTCGCCGGGTGTCATGCGTGCTGTTACGGGTAAATCCAGATCGGTTTCATACTTGAGGTCTCGGTTCGTTATCAACCCAACGAGGTAACCACCCTCTCTAACAATTGGTACGCCACCAATTCGGTAACGTGCGGAGATTTCAAGAGCATCTCTGATCGTTTTTTCTTCTGTTAATGTAATCGGATCATTTATCATGCCACTTTCTGAACGTTTCACACGGTCAACTTCAGACACCTGTTCCGCAATAGAACAGTTGTAATGTATGATGCCGATTCCTCCTGCCCGGGCAATCGCAATAGCAAGCGTAGATTCGGTGACGGTATCCATGGGGGCACTACTGATTGGGATATTCAACCGAAGATTCCGCGTGAATTGAGAACTTGTGTCAACATCATCGGGTAGAATACTGGATTCTGCAGGGATGAGCAAAACATCGTCAAAAGTTAACCCTTCTTTTGCGAACTTCGGTGGAAATTCATCGGAAAGTTTGGTGTCCATCGGAATCATCTCCTTCATTGCAGATTGAGGCGGGTAAGAAACCTTGCTAATTATAATAATTATAGCATATTTGCACTTAACATGTCAAAATATTTTCATTCATATTTCAAGGGGGGCGTAAAGTTTTTGGGATTAACTACCAAAGTCATTGTAGGAGGGAACTCCGATTCCCGACAGGTCGCGATTCGGAGATCGCTCCTACAGGTTTTCTGT
>VXOP01000135.1 GCA_009839975.1 Candidatus Poribacteria bacterium | reverse complement strand
GAAATACCCTGTTTCCGGGCTCCCATGTCTTCAGTTGTGTATCAAGGATCTCAGTTTTCTCATCCATGAACGCGCGCCTGAGATGTTCATCGTTGACAACGGGTGCGGCGAGTAATAGATGTCGGACTTTCGGATGAAGTACCGGTGGCACTCGGAACCGCAGTATATCGTCCTCCCATTGCATCGGTGCATCAGCATCCCTTTTGTAATATGCAAAGAAACGTTTGAGTTGATGCCAAATTGTCCAATCTGGATTCTGACAAACTGTTGGAGACGTCTGAATATTTTCAGGAGTTGCATGACACATCTGTTGTATGAGTTCTTCTTCTAACCATTCAAACATTCGTATCGCTGAACGGATGCGTCTGATAGAGTCAGCATGCGATTTATCTTTGATTTCTACCACATTCAGTAGGGTTACGGCAAATTTTCCTAAAGCCTTATCTTTCCAATTGGCGATCCATTCGTTCAATGTAGTTTTTGATAATTCACATTTAGCAAACAGTTGATTCTCTCGTCTGAAATTGATGATGCCAATCCACTGTGTTCCATCTTGTGTTTCGAGAAGTTGTTCCACTGTTTTTGCGTGTTGTGGGTCCAAAACCGGTCGAAAATCCTCTAGGATTTGTGCTTTGTTAGTTTGTAATGTAGTGTCTAGTGATCCAACATTTAGATTTTGAAAAATTTGTTTAGCTTTTGCTGCGAACTCAGCATCAGTCATGTTTAGACAGAGCATCTGACCATTCTGCAGAAGAGATGTTCCTTCACGGTTTTTCTCTGGGGCTGTTTCGGGCATAAGTCCAAGCACTCGCACATTCCTATCAAAAGCCCGTTGCAGCTGAATGCTGATTTCTTCTGGTGTTTTATCAGTTCTTTCGGTGTGTTCCGATTTATGTAATACCGGACGTGGCCGTTTTATTGCCAACGGACTGCGTTTTCCTTCTCGAATGTCGTTCACATTTTCGTGTGTCGGTGGTCCTGTTTCGGGCATCGGTGGCAGAATGCCAGTATCGTCCCAAACATCTGTTATGCGTGTTGCCTCTGTAGGCAATTCGGTATCAGAGGTGGCAGCCCGTATCCACACATCATCTTCGCTTTCCCATAGTGCTACTTCTACGTTGGCAATTTCATCATCTCGTCGGTTCCAGTACTGAATTTCATCCTCATGTCTGACATAAGAATAACCGCGCTTAAGAAATGCTTCTTTGGCGAGTTCAAGTTTAGCTGATTCGAGATTATATGGTGCGGCTAGGATGCCCTCTTTGTATGGGACGTTTTGGAACACAGGTTGGTGAAGCGTAGCGCGAAATGCATCAATAGGTGCAAAGAGGACCTCTTTAGAAATGATAGGCGGATCTAACAGATCTCCGAGCAGAATTTGATAGCGGCCATCCCAGCAATTGTATCCATTCTCACCCTGAATTTCAACATAGGCTTGAGTTTGGTGCAGTTCTTCTGCTGTTAAGGATTCTGTGTTACAGACGTACAACCTTTCTTGCTGTGTTTTCGTGTATAGGTATCCTGGTATCCTACAAGAAAAGCGGAGGCCACCTGACTGTGTTATTGTCAATAATGGGTTTGTAACAGAGTCAACAAGTGCTTGAACGCAAGCGAGGATGGCATCAGGTGCAGCACAGAGTGCTTCATAGTTAAAGGTAATGTCGTGCCAGGGGGCACCATCCCGTGCGGAAGGCATACCGGTATATACTTGGACACCGCACGCCTTGCGCCATCGAACAGCATCCCAGTTATCCACTTGTTGGCATTTCAAGAATTGTTCCCCTCCGAAATTGGGTGGGAGAGGGTCGGTTCCAGGAGTTTTTCCTATCGGCCTGAAAGATATATCTGCCGCCTCCAAGTCATGTAGCATCACAGAGTATTTGTGTGCACAATAGATTGTGAAGTTGCTAGGATGTCCTTGGTAAAACAAAGGTTTTGCGGACAAAGTCCTTTGCTTCAATGGTTTCTGGTGTCGATTGTGGCAACGTGAAATAAGATTTTGTAGGACGTTATCGGTTTTCTTGGTTTTCATAGTATTAGATACTCACAAGCTGCGTATTTTTACATAGTTTTTAAGTTTTCGGGAGTGTATACAAGCCGCGTTTGATTTTTACAATTTCACCTGTTTCTACCATGCGGGTAAGTTTTGAATTGATTGCTTTTGGATGTCCCTCAATTGCCTCAACGATTTGTGGTGTTGTCATTTCGCCATTAGCGAGCAGTTCAAGAATTTGATCGCTGAAAAGGGGCCGTGCCCGTTTTCCGCCTCTCATTCTCCGCAACACTCGGTTTGCCTGTCTTGTAGAGCATCCCAAAATTCTCTCTACCTCTCTTCTTGGTGTCTCAGTCGTCATATTGTCGCGTTCTATCTCAAAGCCTTCGCGTGTCGCTATTGCCTCGGGTAGTTTGTCTAACTCACCGGCTATATCTAAGTCTTCCCAGTCAAAAAGTAGTGTTTCAGGTCTGTCGGTGATTTCAGGTATTCGCATACCCGTGATCAACATAATTGTCTTATTGGCTATACGGTTCAGTTGTGCCAATTCTATAATCTCTGTGCAAACACGGAATACCTCTTTTTCATAGACACTCTGGACACGTGGGTCTTCATACTGGTAAGACTTAGGCTCCATTTCATAAGAGAGGGGTTCTTCGTCGTTTCCGAACAGTATCTGAGCGCGTTCCAAAGTGGTACGTGGTCCTGTTTCACGCAAACCAACTACCCAAATGACCTGTGCCTCTTGAAAAGCGGTTTCTAATCCTTCCCACACTTGAAAACTGGTCAAGAAACAGACGTTCTCATTTTTCGCGATACCCTTCAGATGTTCAATTGAGGAAAGATGGGTTATAATTCCATGTTTAATATTTGGGTCTCTTTCAATTTCAGCTTGGATTCTCCAAAACATGTGCTGTCCTGTTTCAGACACCCCAAGACTATCCCATGTATTGGTAAGGTCTAAAATTGTTTCTCGTTGATAAATTCCCGTGCGAATTTGAAATACCCGGTTTCCGGGCTCCCATGTTTTCAGTTGTGTGTCAAGGGTTTCAGTTTTCTCATCCATGAACGCCCGACTTAGATGTTCATCGTTGACAACTGGTGCGGCGAGCAACAGACGTCTGATGTTCGGATGAAGTACCGGTGGCGCTCGGAACCGCAGTATATCGTCCTCCCATTGCATCGGTGCATCAGCATCCCGCGTGTAATATTCAAAGAAACGTTTGAGTTGATGCCAAATCGTCCAATCTGGATCCTGACAAACTGTTGAAGATGTCTGCGTGTTTTCAAGAGGTGGATGACACATCTGTTGTATGAGTTCTTCTTCCAACCATTCAAACATTCGTATCGCTGAACGGAGACATCTGATGAAATACTCATGGGTTTTATTTCTGATTTCTACTGCGTTTAATAGCACTATGGCAAATTTTCCTAAAGCCTCATCTTTCCAATTGACGACCCATTCGTTCAATGTGGTTTTTGACAATTCACATTTAGCAAACAGTTGATTCTCTCTCCTGAAATTGATGATGCCAATCCACTGTGTTCCATCTTGTGTTTTGAGAAGTTGTTCCACTGTTTTTGCGTATTGTGGGTCCAAAACCAGTCGAAAATCCTCCATTATCTGTGCTTTGTTAGTTTGAGATGTAGCGTCTAGCGATTCAAGATTTAGATTTTGAAGAAATTGTTCTGCTTTTGCTGTGAACTCAGCATCAGTCATGTTTAGACAGAGTATCTGACCTTTCTGCAGCAGAGATGCTACTTCAGGGATTTTCCCTAATGTTATTGTTTCGGGTATAAACCCAAGCACTCGCACATTCGTATCAAAAGCCTGTTGCACCTGAATGCTAATTTTTTCTGGTGTTTCCTGTGTTTTTTCGGTGGGGCTTGACTTGTGTAATACTGGACGTTGACGTCTGAGTGCCAGTGGACTGAGTGTCCCTTCTCGAATAGCGAATACCCTATCGTCTATCGGCAGTCCTGTTTCGGGAAGCGGTGGCAGAATGCCGGTATCGTTCCAAACATCTGTTATGCGTGTTGCCTCTGTAGGTATTTCGGCATCAGATGTGGCAGCCCGTACCCACACCTCATCTTCGTTTTCCCATAGTGCTACTTCTACGTTGCCGATTCCGTGATCTCGTCGGCTCCAGTACTGAATTTCGTCCTCTTGTTTGATATAAGAAAAACCGTGTTTAAGAAATGCTTCTTTGGCGAGTTCAAGTTTAATGGATTCGAGATAGTATGGTGCGGCTGGGATGTTTTCCTTGTATGGGACACTTTGGAACAAAGGTTGGTGAAGCGTAGCACGTAGTGCATCAATAGGTGCAAAGAAGACCTCTTCAGACATGATAGGTGGATCTAACAGATCTCCGATCAGAATTTCATGGCGACCATCCCAGCGATTGTATCCATTCTCACCCTGAATTTCAACATAGGCTTGAGTTTGGTGCAGTTCT
>VXOP01000190.1 GCA_009839975.1 Candidatus Poribacteria bacterium | reverse complement strand
CAATTGATGCTCCATCGGAAGAAAATGATGGATGGACATCACGTCCATCAATTGGTGGCGTGAGTTGACGTATATTCGTGCCATCTGCATTCATAATAAAGAGGTGTAGTCGTTGTGAATCATCCAGAAACACCCTTCTTTCAAAGACTATTTGTTTTCCATCTGGTGACCAACGTGGTGCTACAGGCTTTAACTTATCGGTGAGCAACTTAACATTGCTACCGTCATCATCCATAACGTAGATACCTAAAGTACCATCACGTGATGAAGTAAAAACGATTTTGGCACTAACCATCGTTACAACAATGGTTAGCGCAAGACAGAGACAAGCAGTTATAAATGGACGCATCGTAAAACTCCTTATTTATGGTAGGGGAGAGATCCCCTACTATTACAAACCTTGCTGGGTCAATCGTTCCTAGGAAGACGGAAGCTATTGGTTTCAATAAAGTGCTAATCAGAATCTGGATTTCTTCCATCATCTACCTCAATTGTGATATATGCTTCACATTCATAAGAAACACCAGGTTCCCCATCTTCAATTGAATTGTAAATGGAGCTTGACTTAGAAAACGTTCGGTTTTCTTTGGTTAATGTACCTGAAGGATGTGAACCTAATGCCTCTTTATCTACTTGACCATTGTAAAAATTCTTCACAGTGTTCTTAAACTCGGTTGTCACGTTAAATTTCCACTTTTCTTTTCCCTTATACGATGTATTTGCATAAACATACCAGTCTACAACGACATACGGATGACTATAGTAATGCCGGGAGAGTTCAGCGTGTCCATATATATGGGGATATTCCGTATATATGGGGATATTCCGTACTGAACCCACTTTCTACTACGGGTTTATAAACCTTAACGCTATAAGACTGGGAATCCGATTCTACGTCGCCATTGGCGTGGAGTAAATAGGCAACAGCAGTGATTGTGTGTTTTTTCCCCGTTACATCTCCAGGAAGAGTCGGTAGATCATATATGTAGGTTTCGTTAATTCTATTGCTCCCATCGCTCCATCCTGCATAAGAACCATTGACATACCAGACTATATCATAAAATGGTTCAGAGGTTTTCACATAAGCGTAGTGATACGCGCCACTTCCCGAATCGGTTTCTTCGTATAACCCCGAACCAGGTCCCACCTTTTCAATTTCAAATGCCTGACTTATTGTAACAATACTGAGTAGAGTCAAAGTCGCAATAACTGTAGTTGTCAGGCCTTTTTTGAACTTCACATTTAAACAGCATTTTGAAATCTCCTTTTTCAAAGATGATAGGTTTTAGAAGGAAATGTACTCTATTTTAGCACGTCTCCGTTTTGCAGATAATTATCTAATTTTTCAATATTATATTTTTAGGTTTCCAGGAAGTTTGTAAAAATGGTTCGGTTGAGAAACCTTTCGTCATTGAGGATATTTTGATGCAGCGGAATGGTGGTCTTGATACCATCTATCTTGAACTCCGACAGCGCACGTTTCATTCTTGAAATAGCTTCTTCCCGATTTCTACCAGTTGCTATAAGTTTAGCAATAAGCGAATCGTAGTGAGGTGGAACCGTATAACCGTTATAGATGAACCCATCTACCCGGATACCGATACCGCCAGGAGGCTGATAATCTGAAACTAACCCAGGCGAAGGTCTAAACTGATTAGCAGGGTCTTCCGCGTTGATTCTGCATTCAATGGCGTGTCCAGAAATATCTATGTCGGACTGACTGTAACCGAGTTCCTCCCCCATTGCAATGCGTATCTGCTCTTTTATCAGATCTATACCTGTGATACTTTCGGTGATTGTATGTTCAACTTGGATTCGTGTGTTCATCTCAAGAAAATAGAAATTCTCATTCTTATCCACAACAAATTCGATTGTACCTGCGTTTGCATAACCGATTGATTTCGCAGCTTTTGCTGCGGCTTTACAAATATCGTTCCGTGTTTTAGTAGATATGGATGCGGATGGTGCTTCCTCAAGCAGTTTTTGCTGTTTGCGTTGAATTGAACACTCGCGTTCCCCCAGGTGCACCACATTCCCGTGTGTATCCCCCAAAATTTGTACTTCTATATGACGAGCATCTTCAATCCATTTTTCTATATAGACATCACCGTTACCGAAAGCAGCTTCACTTTCAGCTTTGGCAATGTGAAAAAGATTGAACAGACTTGGGCGGTTCTGTGCGATGCGAATTCCCCGTCCCCCACCACCTGCGGTTGCCTTAATTCCGACAGGATAGCCGATCTTTTCTGCAAGTTCCGCTGCTTCTTCTGCTGTTTCAACGGTGGCTTTTTTGTCTTTTTTTCGTTTTCTGTTGTGGCTGCCGGGAACCAGTTTTAGACCTGCTTTGGCAACGGTTTCAAGTGCTCGCACTTTGTCTCCCATAGTATTTAGGTGCTCAATGGAAGGACCGATGAATTTTATTTGATGTGCTTCACAGATCTCCGCGAACTGTGCATCTTCAGCAAGAAATCCTGCCCCCGGATGTATTGCATCAACGTTCGCGAAACCTGCAACAGTCGTTATATTCGCATATTTAAGGTAACTTTCATTAGATGGGGGTGGTCCGATACAATACGCTTCATCAGCATGCTCTACATGGAGCGCATTCTTGTCTGCTGTTGAATAGATAGCCACCGTCCTAATACCCATATCTTTACAGGCACGGATAATTCGGATAGCTATCTCACCACGATTAGCAATCAGTATTTTTTGAAACATAGTGTTAAGTCTGCCTTACTCGGAAAAGGGGTTGATTGTATTCAACGGCTTGCCCATCCTCAACAAGAATCTCAAGGATTTCACAATTAAAGGGTGCTTCAACATCGTTGTATGTTTTCATGACTTCAAGAGTCGCGATAGATGCGCCGGATAAAACGGTATCGCCTACTTCTACAAAGGGTGGCTCTTCTGGTGCAGGGGACCGATAAAAACGTGCTGGCATCGGGGAGCATATCATATCCTCATCAGCTTGATTGCCAGTAACGACGGTAGGTTCAAAGGGTGTCATATTAGCAGGTGCGGATGCTATCGGTTGGGTTGTTGCGCGTGAAATTTCTATTTCAATCTCCCCATCTCGCACCCGAACCGTCGCCAAGTCTGACTGCTCCGCTATCATGATAAGGCGTTCAAGCCGTTCCAGAATAGCGTCAGATGTCGCGTCTGTATCAACGGCAGAATCGATCTGTTCACTTTTTTTGTTTTGTTTCATATCTTTAAACCCTCTCAACATATTTCCCTGTCCGAGTATCGACTTTAATTACTGTTTTATTTTTTACAAATAAGGGAACATTAACGACTGCGCCAGTTTCCAATTTTGCAGGTTTTGTTCCACCGCTTACAGTGTCACCTCGTAAACCGGGGTCAGTTTCAACAATTTGAAGTTGAACAAACGTAGGGAGTTCCGCTGCTAAGGGTGTGCCAGCATCCATCTTTATTGTAACATTTTCTCCCTCTTTCAGGTATTTTATACCTTCACCAATCAGATCTTGATGGAGTGGATGTTGGTCAAAAGTTTCGTTATCCATAAACCAGAGCATTTCACCCTCACTATAAAGAAACTGCATCTCTTGGTCTCTGAGTCGGACGGTCTCTATATTCTCACTTGAGCGAAAAGTCCGGTCAAGTACTGCCCCGTCAATAACACGTTTGATTTTTGTCCGTGCGAAAGCACCCCCTTTACCGGGTTTCACATGTTGGCAATCTACAACCGTGTAAACTACATCGTCAAGTCGGATGACTAATCCGTTTCGTAAATCATTCAGTGCTGCCATTAAATCTCCTTTCTAAAGAGTCAAATAATCAGTAATCGCTAAACCCTAACTGCTGTTTCGTACATGTCGTTCTGAAGCAGCCACACCGAAACTGCCTGAACGATGATTTGATTCGTCCGTTCAACAATCGGATTTATGGATGGTATGTGTGTAAACATGGCTTGTGCTTTACCTTTGATATTACCTATTATTGGTAACTCAAGTATCCTCATCTCTTTGAGAAATGCTTCAACCTCTGTTTGACCGATACGAGCGCGTCTACGGAGTTCTTCTAATTTTGGTGTATGTTCCCATATTTGTAAAATTGTTTTGCTAATATGTTCAATAGAGACGCTCGCAGCAAGTTGTTGTGCAGCGTTTTCGACGGTAGTGAGTGACATTCTGCGTTTACCCTCAACAACATGTGCTGGTGGTAAGCGGAGATCCCATACAATTCTAAATACAGACAATACCCTAAGGATATAGTATGTAATATCAATTTGCCACCAACGAAACCCTTGTGGTGCTGCACTGGGAAAATGGTGGTGGTTATTATGCCATCCTTCACCGAGTGTGATGATTGCAAGAAAAATGTTGTTGCGAGAATTGTCACCGGTGACATAATCTTGTTTCCCATAAATGTGAGAGAGAGAATTAATTGAAAAAGTTCCATGATATAGAAGTACTGTGCTTATTATAAAACCCACTACCAGACCCGACCAGCCTGCTATTGCCCAGACAGAAACACCTAATATTACTGCAGGTAGTGAATGGAATTTTCCAAGCCAAACGAGTTCTGGATATTTCCGAAAGTCCTTTATCAAATTGTAATCTACACTCAGGCCACGTGAGCACAGAATCCAACCTATATGGGAATACCAAAATCCGTGTTTGACTGGTGAATGAACATCTTTTTCTGTATCGGAATACTTGTGATGTTCACGATGCTTAGCTGCCCACCAGAGTGTTGCGCGTTGTGCTGAACACTGCCCAAGAAATGCCAAAAAGAATTGGAAACCACGGCTTGTTTTGAATGCTCGGTGTGAAAAATAACGATGAAATCCCCCAGTGATACCAAACATACGGATAACGTAAAGGACTCCGCAAATAATCCAATCCGTAGGTTGAACATCGACCCAAAAAATGGCAAAACATGCGAGATGAATTAGTATAAAAGGTATAGGTTGAGGATGAACAATATCCGCCGCATGGGCGGAACGGGAATCATTTGGTTCTGTAGACACTAATATTGTGCTCCTTCAGCATATAGCTGCATAGCATAACAATGATGTTATGACAAAATTATAATTGTGTGTGCAGCATCGGAATTTAGGACGCGCTACACTTTGTCTGTAAAATATGATTAAGAATACCACATCTCGCCAGCAGAATCAATTTAACTCGTTTTACTTTTTCATACCAAGTGTAGGCACAGGCCGCAATTTTATGCTACGACAGAACGATCTCATAATAATTTGAGTGCTGATCGTAACGCTTTACCTCTATGACTAATTCGGTTTTTTATTTCCTCCCCCAATTCTGCAAATGTCTTGTCAAAACCGACAGGGACGAAAATCGGATCATACCCGAAGCCGCTGTCTCCTATAGGTTCATTGATAATGTGTCCCTCACACCTCCCAATCACCACTTGCACCCTATCCGATTTATGTGAGTAATTATTGTGGGTCTTCTTAGGATCAGCAAGAGCAATTGCAGCGACAAAACGTGCACCTCGATCCGTAACTCCTTCTATCGCTTCAAGCAACTTCTGAATTCGGACATCATCCGTAACATCATCACCTGCCCACCGCTTTGAGTGAATACCGGGTGCCCCCTTCAGTGCATTAACTTCCAATCCAGCATCATCAGCAAGTGTACGCAATCCCGTAAAATCGGCTATGACAGTTGCCTTTTTTGATGCGTTTGCTTGGTAGGTATCACCATCCTCAACCACATCTGGTGCATCAGGAAAATCCTGTAGTGAAAGGATCTGCACATCCTTGTGCCTTCGTTCAGCACTAATCATAGCAGTAAGTTCTTTAACCTTCCCAAGATTACGCGTTGCCAAAACAAGTTTCATCCAGATCCTCAAGCATCATCTTGTTCTGCAGACGAACAAGTTGTTGGATACCACTGACAGACAGGTCCAGCAATTGATCGTACTCTTCACGGGAAAATGGATTCTGTTCTGCGGTACCTTGAATTTCAATAAACTTCCCGCTTCCTGTCATAACAACGTTCATATCAACATCCGCAGCAGAGTCCTCAGTATAACAGAGATCAAGCATCGGTGTCCCATTGATTATCCCGACACTCGTTGCGGCAATATTGTCAGTGATAGGCATATCGTCAAGATGACCTTGGTGTTGCAGGGTTTTGCAGGCATCCCAAAGTGCCAAGAAGGCACCTGTAATTGCCGCTGTCCGAGTACCACCATCCGCTTGAATTACATCACAATCAATCCAGATTGTTCTTTCACCTAACGCATCAAGGTCAACAGCAGCACGAAGTGCTCTCCCTATGAGTCGTTGTATCTCTTGCGTTCTTCCTCCAAGTCTACCTTGTGTTGCTTCACGCTGCATACGTTGCGTAGTGGACCGTGGTAACATTGCGTATTCCGCTGTAACCCATCCTCTATTTTTCATGTGCTGTTCCCGCATGAAACGCGGTTGCTGCTCTTGAACGGATGCAGTACATATTACTTTAGTATCTCCTGTCGTAATAAGCACTGCTCCTTCAGCATGTTTAATATAGTTCCTACTAATTGTAATTGGTCGCATCTCATCAATCTTGCGTCCATCTTCTCTGACCATGTAATCCTCATCTTCCGCTCTTAGGCGCAATTCAACTATGTATTAATTTCAAAAAGCAATGCCAGAAATAATCGACACTGCTTAAATTGTGGACTGTATGAAAACTATAGCACAAATGCTTAAGAATTGTCAAGGTTACGCAATAGGAGCTATACCTACTCCTCTTTCAGAAAATCCAACGCCTTCGTATAACTCTTCTTCTGAAGATAATGCTTCAGCATGGTGGGAGCAGTTGATTCTATAGCAATGGATATTTCTTGAATTTTGAAGAGTTGCTCTGTGATGTCGTCTCCCATCGCGATACGGGTTAACATCGTTTCCAATGTGTTTTGTAGTTCAGTAGATTGTTCTGTTGTCATTTATTTACTCACTTTCTGTGGTAATAGGTGGTAATTCATCAATTGCTTTACATGTTCTGAGACCTATGCTTTTCGGTGGATCATCATAACCTTTCCACGAGTAAGGGTCAACACCCGAAACAGGGATAACACAGCGACGATCCGCACTTGCCGGACGTTCCCCTTCCCGAATAGACCACGGCAGGAGAGACCAAGAATTACAGTAATGATTCACCAACACACGTCTGAATGTGTTCCCTCTGTTTTTCCGGGACCTATGCAGCAAATAACCGTTGAAAAAGACAAGGGTACCGGTCGTCACTTCAACAGGAACTTCATCTGAACCATCAAATCCGTAACTTTCTTGTGCAAAATCAAATTCATCAGGATTTTCATGGTTACGCTGCGGATATAGATATCCTTGGCGATGTGAGCCTGGGAGCACCCACAAACATCCATTCTCAACAGTAGCATCATCCATCGCAATCCAGGCCCCAATGAGTGATCGGTCGCGTGTCGGAATATAGATCTCATCCTGATGCCATGCTTGTCCCTGAAAATTAGGGGGTTTAACGAACAGCATTGATTGCATACACTTTACACTTCCATCCCAAAATGGTAGATGCGCAGCAGTAATCTGACTCAGAATACCACATATTTTTGGGTGTTTCACATACTTTTCTATCGTCTTACTCACAAAATGGGGTTGATGTATACAGAGGATTCTACCGATCGCCTCATCATCGCTAACACTCTCTGGCAAAGGTTTCATGTTATCACAATCATACTCTCCCCGCGCAAGCGTAACAGTGTCTTGTCTGAGTTCTTTGATCTCATCGTCTGACAGCAAGTTTGGCACGACAAGGAATCCGTTTTCAATAAAAGATTGACATTCCTCCTCAGAGACGATTTCTGGAACATCAATTCTATCATGCATATCAGGTCTCATTGTTTTTTTCCAGTATTATATAAACTGGCCTCCTACTATTTGTAGCAGTCAGTGATCCGTAGGTAGTAGTCAGTGATCCGTAGGTAGTGGGTACTCTGACTACACGCGATTTGCAAGGAACATCTCACCTACTGCTAAAGCAAAAACTGCTAAGAGAAGATACATTGAAATGCCTTGGTTTTTCTCAACATCTTCGCGATATTCTTGTCTCACTTCTGGTGTAATTTCTGTGGGAGTTCTATCTGCTTCTGTTGAACCTACAAGCAAACTGGTCAGCTCTTCAGGGTCACGCGGAGTGATGTCAGATTCAGCAGTATCAACATTCACGACATCGTAGTGTGTAGTTTCTCCTGAACGGTGAACAGAATAGATACCTGGGTTTTGTGTGGCACCAAAGTATAGATTTCCCTGTTCATTCAATTCCAATCGCGTCTCTTTTTTGTCTGGATTGAAAACTGCTACCTCTTTTCCTGCACCGTCTCGGGAACCGATGTATTCCAGAGCGTCCCCTACGCGATAATCAGGAACTTTACCCGCCTGTTTCAATGCAAGATACTTGACAGATTCGTGCAGAAAAGGCAGAAAAACACCGTGTATAGGCAGATCGTTCCATTCACGGTCAATTGAAGATGTATAACAAAGAACTCGTCCGTTCCCGTAAACCTTCTCAAGCAGTGCTGGATTCCCATCATCATAGGAAGCGATGGCAGTTGCATCTGCTGTTGCAGCGGTTTGATAGTACCTATAGAATCTACCTTTACCAAAATCTCCGTGGTTTGGATTGCTAAACGGAACGAAAATAGGGTGCTTATAGTCAACACTTGCAATTACCTTAAATTCCGGTTTCCCGATAGGATCACCGACTGCTTGCATCAGCGTGCAAGGTAGAAGCGGGTTATCCGCGCCGCCAAAGTGCTGTTGATATACACTTGAATCAATCTGATCGCCAAGTGTAATTATCAGTCCACCCCCAGAATTCACAAAAGTCTTTATTCTCTCAGCTTCTACAGTACTAAATTGTTTGACATTTGCAAGGATAAGGACATCATATCTTTGTAAAGCCGCTTCGGACGGAATTGTCACCGACTCTGTGTAGTCAATAGGTGCTCCTTCGTCGCCAACATCCTTAAGGGCTCTTGTCAGAAAGAATGTCTCATCATCAATGTCAGAACGCTTCTTTTCACCGTTGACGCAATGAACTTTGATAGATTGCATGCTTTGCACCGTAAAATAGTATCGATTATCTATCTCTAAAGCATCATCCTCAATTTCTACCCATCCCGTATGTGCTGACTCAGATTGTAAATCTACTTGTAGGTTGAACGCGGCATCTGTACTGTCCTCAGGTTCTATATCCACTTCCATCGTATCAGCTTTACGTTCATCAATATACAGATTAACATTTAAGTTTTCTATGCGTTCCGTGCTAAAATTGTGAACCCGTGCTACCAGTTCAGTATCTTTCTGTTCAATAAGGACAACAGGTGGAACGTTGATGTCAGTAATTGCTTGATTGTTCGGTTGTTCTTCACCTATATTGACGAATTCTATATCAACATCGGGACTAAGACGATCAGTTTCAAGGAAGTTTTCCCACCCACTCTTTTGCAGATCGCCAACGAGAAATATCTGTTTCTGTCCGATTGAAATCCCTTTAAGTATCTCATCAGCGGTTTGGATAGCATCAAGATAATCAGTCGTATAATTAGTCGTTTCTGCATTTTCGATAACTGTTCTGATATGGCTATGCTCAGTTTCTAAAGGCAAAACTTGTCTTACCTTATCTGCAGATAGGATTAGTGCAGCAGCATCCGCGCTATCCAGACCGTCGAGTCTATTGATAGCTTCTTTTTTTGCACGTTCAAAAACACCTTCATACTGCATGCTATAGGATGTATCCAGAATGATAACCGCATTCCGTACACCCCCTAATTCAGGTGCAGTTGCAGGGTCTTGTGCAAAAAATGGACGCGCAAAGGCAAAACCGAGGAGTAACAACATCAATATACGCATCAGCAACAGAAGCAACCTTTTTAACCGATGCCGCTGCACATTCGTCTGATGCGACATCTGAATAAAACGGATTGTACTAAACACAAGACGTCGTGCGCGCTCACGGTTCAGTAGGTGAATTATAAGCGGGATAGATGCACCAACTGCACCCGCAATAGCAAACGCTCCTGCTAAAAAACCCATCGTGTCAATTTCCTTCCTTAGTTTTCCTCAGGCCTATTTGAAGTTTCCTGGGGTGTAGGTAAGGGTTCTGTGAACTCTCTTCCCTGCTCTTCCGCTTGTATTCTGCGGCGATTCCATGCAAGAACTTTTCGGTGATGTTCTGCTTTTCCTTCTGCTTTACCTTCCGCAAAGACTCTATCTTTAAAGATTCTGGCATAACCTAACATGATACCCTCCCATATATGTGAGCATGTATGCCTCTTAAATAAACCCTTGCCGCTTCGCCAAATATGAGGAAAGCGATCTATCAATCGGCGTTGAGGTATTGATTATATTGTAATCTATATCCGATTGGTTCAAAGTCGTCCTATAATGGTGAATAAAATCGTTAAAATTACTGAGATAACTTTCTTGAATGACTTGTGGTGTCGTGATGATCTCTTGGTCGGTTTCAGAATCAACAAATCTGATCAACTTTTCAAATTCAAATGCCACTTCCTGCTCAGATAACACATGAAATACGATAACTTCATGTCCATCGTAACGAAGGTGTTCAAGTCCATCAATCACCTCATCAGGATTATCATCATAGAGGTCCGAAATCAGAATTACCAATCCCCGTTTCGTTAGCCGTTCCGCAATTTGATGGAGCGGTTCACCGATACGTGTCTGCTTTTCTGTCTGAAGGTTTTCGAGCGTCAACAGTATGGAATGCATGTGTGAGGCACTACTCCGGGCAGGTAAATACTGATGTACTTTATCATCAAAATAAGCGAAACCCACTGCATCCCGCTGTTTTGCCATAAAATATGAAAGGGAAGCGATCAAGAAACTTGCGTATCGCAGTTTAGACAAAGGTTCACCGACACCCGTCGTTTCGTCCTGTGATAAAGCTTCAATTTCTTCTAAATCCTCCGGGGCGGGATGCGCCATAGATTCACTCGTATCTAACAGGATATAGCAGTTGAGATTTGTCTCTTCCTCAAACTGTTTGATGTAGTAACGGTCAGTTCTACCGTAAACTTTCCAGTCAATGTGTTTTGTATCATCCCCAGGCATATATTGTCTGTATTGTGAAAACTCAACACTAAACCCGTGGTACGGACTTTTGTGTAATCCAGAAATAAAACCTTCAACAACATATCGTGCAATCAGTTCAAGATTGCCAATTTGTGCGAGAATTGTAGGATTTAGGTACCGTCTTCCTTCTATTGTCTGTTGCATTGTGTGAATCCTTGTGTTATTTTTTTCTTAGAACAAGCAGCGTTAGATCGTCAAATTGATCTGCATCACCTTGAAAGTCCATGACCGACTCATAGATCAAGTTACAGATACTCGGGGCATCCCCACCGTGGCTTTTTTTAGCGATCTGCTCAAGTCGTTCCTCATCATAAAACTCATCATCAATGTTCACAGTTTCCGTAACCCCGTCAGTATAAAAGATCACAAGGTCGCCGCTTTCAAGTTTCGTCTGTTCAGCCTCGTATTTAGCGATGAGTGGGACCATATCATTCGGAAACATACCTAATGGTAAACCGCCTACGTCTTCTCCGAGCCACACGATGCTGCCACCGTTCTTCACAATAATCGGGGGGTTGTGTCCACCATTGAGTGTTGTCAGAATATCTGTATCGGGATTGAGATGACTATAGAAAAATGTAGCATATTTCTCCTCTGTACCGCTAACATAGAGTAGTGAGTTTAGTGTCATTGCCATATCTATCAATTCATTTTTCATATCTACGGACTCGTCACTTTCCCGTCCCCTTGCGCTTGATAATTCGGATAGCAGTCCTGCTCGTAGCGTTGCCATCAGCAGTGCAGCCTGCATCCCCTTTCCTGAGACATCGGCAATAGCGAGTCCCCATCCGCCAGCTACCAACTCTATACAATCAAAATAGTCACCACCAACCGGACCGCGTGGTTCATAATGTCCCGCTACCTCATATCCCGGTATATCGGGAAGTGTATCAGGGATAAGGTTCTCTTGTATCTTCCGTGCCTCCTCCATCTCAGTCTGTAGCTGCCGTGCTTCCAGTGCTTCTTGATGTAGATGTGCGTTCTCAATCGCAACTCCAGCTTGTTTTGCAAATGAATCAATGAGGACCTCATCTTCATCCGTAAATTCAGCAGTCCTTCCACCCCGTTCTTCTTTATCACCGACAACGAGAACACCTAATATATCACCATCGCGTCCTTGAATCGGACCCGCCATCAAATTCCTACCGCCGAACAGATTATCTGCTTTAGTGAAACAACGGTTTGTCTTCCCTTCTTTAACAACTCCCGCCAACATATCCAATGATGTTTTTACATCAGATTCGCTTGTTTCAGATTCATCACTGTCCAGCGAAATGGATAAAGTCTCTTTATCGTCTTCACCTGCCTCTTCAGAGATTAATAATGTGGGTGGGAATATATATCGGAGTTCAAGCTTCTGCTGCGCTTGTTGAATTAACATCAACCCGCCAACATTTGCATCCAATAGTGCGACAGCTTGATGAACGACCTGTTCAGCGGCATCCTCAGGTTGCAACAATTGACATATCTGAGGTGCGCTCTCTGCTAACATAAACAAACGAAACTTTTCACTCTGTATGCCTTCAACAATACGCGAATAGGCAATGGCGATTGATATTTGGTGTGCAAGAATGTTAAGTAATTCCTGCTCCCATTCTTCAAATTTCGCGCGACCAAATAATCCGCTTAAACTCAGAATACCGAGAAATTCGTCGTGTATCTTTAAAGGTACCCATAAACGATGTTTTACGTTCCCATCCATCAATTCAGCGTTTCGATCAATAAACTGTTGTAATGATTCAGGGGGAGTATCTAACGCAATCAGAGAACACTCAAGCAAAGTCTCCACTTCTGTCTGTTCTATCTCTATAGGAGACATCTCAGATTCCGGTGTTGAGGCGGCAAGCGTTAGGTGATTATCTGAAGGATGGAAACAGTAAATCGCGCCACCACTTGCTTGAAGCGTGCCAAGTGTAATGCGAAGATAGGTCTTACTGGAAACGTTAAAATTGCTATGACCCGATATGAGCGTCTGACCTAACTGCTCCAGTTCTGATAGACTAAATATTAGTCGTTGGATGGTTTCTTCTGCTGAACTTACGCGCATGTGCCTTGTTCCTTTGTCTCTATGGAACTTAATGTAGGTTCTTTATGATGCTGAATCATGCTGACCCGTTTAGGTAGGATACGGTGGTTAGCAAATCATTCCCGATATAAAAACGACAACCTGTTAAACTCAGAGACATTAGAAATTAGCAATAGCTGTTTTTTCATCGGGGAAGATACCTGCATACTTTGCTATTGCCATCATGCGAAAAGTTCGTTCTTGCGTGGCGGACAGTCCACAGAAGTTTAACGTCCCTTCCCGCTCTTCCAGTGCCTCAATTATCTCTATCAGGATGGATATACCGATACTATTAATCAATGCTGTTTTGTCCAAGTTAATGACCAATTGCGTATATCCCTTTTCTATGAGTTCTAAGGCTTTCTTGGAAAGTTTCTCTCCGAGTGCATCGTTTAAATAACCTGCTGTTTCTAACACAGCGTACTGACGTTCAGCACGAATCTGAATATCTAATTTGTTTGCCAAACTTTGCCTCCTTAACAGTGCAACTGCTGAATAAAAACACTACACAGTCTTACTTTTTACCATACTAATTGTTGTACCGTTTTCTCCACTCATAATATCAACGCTGTCCATGAGGGCATGGATGATCTCTAAACCCCATCCACGTTTCCGCATATCCGGATGTAAATCTGGCTTGCTGGCTCTGCGTTGTGTGCGGTTTTCTGGGGAGAAACCGACTCCCTGGTCACTGATCTCGAATTCCAACCCATCAGTTCTCATGATATACTTGATGATGACCTGCCGATCTGGACTCTGACTATGCTCAAAAGCGTTTATACAAGATTCAATCAAGGCGACTTGGATTTCCTCAATCTGTTCTTCACTAAAACTCATTGATTCAGCGATGACTGACGCTAACTGAGCAGCAGCAAGTTCCATATCCGGGCGCATCGGTATCGTCAGGAGCACTTGGTCATTGGAAATTGTAGTTGCCACGCTAAGTTGCCTCCTTGGTCAATAGTTTGAATTCTAATTTGTTCCTTTTCCAACATATCAGTTCTGATGATGTTCTTGATGAACATCCGCCGATCTGGACTCTGACTATGCTCAATAACGTTTATATATGATTCAATCATGGTGAATTGGATTTCCTCAATCTGTTCCTCACTAAAACGCATTGATTCAGCGATGACTGACGCTAACTGAGCAGCAGCAAGCTCCATATCCGGGCGCATCGGTATCATCAGGAGCACTTGGTCATTGGAATTCTTAGTTGCCACACTAAGTTGCCTCCTTAGTCAATAGTTTACATTCTAATTTTCTTCTTTCTCGTAGTGTGCCCAATTGCGACCATCTGATCTGGTGTTAGACAACGTCAAAGCATGTATAAGAACAATTCAATTCTCATGTGTATTTTTAATAGGATACCAGATTCTGCAAAATATTTCAAGTGTTGAATTTATATCGTGGATGTGTACAGATTTAATTGATCGTGCAAACATTATTACATGTAAAACGATCAAAAGTCAACATACATTTCAGTTAGAACAATTCCGATGCGACATATATAAAGTACTCAACCTAATCAGGGGGTCTTGGTTGTGAATCAAATCCATAGATTCTACGCATGACAGGTGTTGCGCGTTCCTCAACTTCAGGCTTCAGAAAATGAACAAAATCAAACATCGGTTTAACGAAAGACCGACAACAGAAACAGATGAGTGCAACACGTTGCGTGTCTGTGCGATTCGCACCTGCTGAATGCCATATTGCCCCATTAAATAGGAAGACAGAACCCTTTGGCGCAGAAAGACGTACTTCATCAGGATGGTGTGTAGTCCCTGGCGGCGGTTTGATCTGCTGAAGATGAATACCTGGCACATGTCTTGTTCCGCCATTTTCCGGTGTAAAATCATCAAGTAACCACAGACTGTTTGCCACCAAAGGAAAACTCGGTAGCGGTTCCGGCATACCACCTAATACATTATCAACATGATACCCTCCATCAGGTGCACCAGGATCAATGATATTGGATGTCAAAGTGCTTAACGTGTAGTCAGCACCGAGAAGATGCTCAAAAAACGGCATTACCTTCGGATGTGCAACGAGATGTTCATAGATTTCACCTTTGTTCATCAACCAACGCACGTGCTGTCCTGAATCGTTGGTGTGACGTAGTGCCGCACCGTTCTGTTTCTCTTGTTCTGCCAACCGAAGAATATCCGCTCTATACATACGCACCTCTTCTTCAGAAAGCACATCTGGAATGACGATACAACCCTGTTCATCCAATTGCTTCTTCTGTTCTTCGGTTATACGCATTGCGATTTCCTTATGTGTTTTTGAACTTGTGGACGGCACACGGCGTGTGCCTACTACTATTAATCCTCACATATTTACGCTGCGAAGGTTTTGAGACACTCCTCATAGACCTTAAATCGTTCACCCTCATGTTCTTCAGCGTCAACGAGTTTTAGCCACAACGCGCTATCCTTCTTTTTACCACTCAATTGACGACGACTCCCAAGATTTGATGGGTCTGGTCCATTCCAGACCACTTCACCCCCTTGGAGATAGATGAATTCTCCACGGTATTTGTCTATCATATCTTTCTGATTATCAAGATAGACTAACCCTTGTTCACAAGTGGTGCGACGCCAGTTAGATACCACCTGAGGCGTATCCGTCTCAACAGAATCAAACTCCGCTAAGGGTGCAGTTACCTCACTCTCCCAATCAATCTCATCTAAGTCTACAGTACCGAATCCGCGTTGTGCAGCGATAAGTATATGGTTACGATCCCGTTTAAACGGAGGTGTGGGCCAATCGGATGCGGGGTCATGTCCCATCAGATGCATGCCGACGGTGTCAGTTGCAATCGGATGATCGCCCGCGATAAGCGCGTTGCATATCCTCCCTTCACCACCCCACTCGCGTCCCCACTGACCCGTTAAAGCATCAATGATATTGAGACACGGCTTAGTTATCAACGCAAGGTCAGGTAATACATAAGACAGACGGATAAGGTGATGATAATAACTCCTCGTCCGACCTTCAGGCAGCAGCATCGGTGGCAATCCAAAAAGGTTCTTCGTACACAACGTAATCCCCATAAAAGCATGGTTCTTCATCTTTGCAACGGAAATAACAGCATCAGCATCTTCAAAACATGCACTCAACGTATACCGATCAAACATGGAACCACCGCCCGGTACATCGTAGACCTTAAATGGTGGGAGATTTGAATCAACAAACTGCACGTCAAATTCCTTGAGATGATGTTCATAATTGAAACCTGGTGGCATTCGATTTCCGTGTGTGTACGGGTTCGTATCGGTAGCAATCAGTTGTGCTGTTGTATGTTCCTTGAGCAGGCGTAGAAACGCGCGACACACTGCATCATCAACCAATTCTCGACGTCGTCCTTCATAATAGATAATCCGTTCATGGGGTTTCATCATATTAAACTTGATGACGACCTTTTTTGCATTTTCAATCGGTTTCCATGATTTCGTGAGTGGATCGGTAATTCGCCTCAGTGTCTGATATATTTCCTCTTCCGTTGCACGATAATCACAATGTGCCGCCCGAACTTTGAACTGTTTTTCTGTCATTGCTCGCTCCTTATAGAAATGCCATATTAGCCGTAACACGATGTAAGGTTCCCCAAATATACATGCAATAATAGCAGCTTTGTTGGATATTTGCAATATGATTAATTAGTTGTCAGTTGTCAATGAATGGTGAAAGATCCCATAGCAGTATAGAACCGTCTTTACCTATACTCGCTAAAAGTTTGTTATCTGATGAGAAAGTGAGTGCTTGTATAAATATTGGGTGTCCCCAAAATGTGGTCAATGTTCTGCCTGTTTCTACTTCCCACAGATAGATTGCCAACTGGTTCGATGCTTCTTTCCAGCAGGCAGCTGCTGCTAAGTATTTTTCACAGGTAGAAAACTCCCATGCGATAACTTGACCAATATCTTCAGTTATTGGAACATTTAGATGTGTCTCAAATCGTGTCCAGTCACATTCAGACTTGGTGTTATCTTCCTCTTTGTCTGGGAAGTATTTTCCAGATGATAGACTATCTCTTGTGAGAGTCTTTATTTTTTCGCCAGTTTTCATGTCCCACAGTATGATATTACCATACCGGGTTTCGCTTGCAAGTAGGCTTCCATCATGATTGAATTTTAACTCGCCAACTCTGTCCCCATCGTCTTCATCGTCATTATCTTCTATTTCAATAGGGTGTGTAAATTCAAAAAGTTGTGTCTTGTTTTGTACATCCCATACTATTATTTTTCCTTCTTCACCAGTATAAGCAAAGAAGCTACCCGTTAAATCCATCGCAGGTATAGCACCCCAGTATTCTCGATCTGTACCTTTGAAGAGTGGTTTGCAGTCACCATCAGTATCCCAGAGGGTGACTGTATCATCTTTGATGCTTGCGGCGTATAGTTTGTCATTGCTGCATTTATATAGAAACTGGTTTTTTCCTGCTGATTCCTCTCTAATTGCAGGACGGGAACGTTTTGTTGCTATGTCCCATAGGATAGCACATTCCTGATGATGTTCAATTGCTAAAGTCTTTCCATCATCTGAAAATACGCCCGATGTTGGGAACGAAATTGGGGAATGTGTAAACTGACGTTTGTATGGATGATTAGAAGTCCATACGTTAATAAATTCGTGTCTACATTCATAGGCAAGTTCCGAGCCGTTTGAAAATGTTACTCTGTTTCCCCAGTCATAAGCGGACGAAAATTCCACAGTACTTCCCCAGATATGGTCTCTATATAGTTCTTCACCAGATTCCAAATTGCAAACAGTGATTGTTGTTGGATTGGTGTCGTCATAAGTAATGATAACTGTACGGAGAATTCCATCGGGTGTATAGGAAGGAATGATACGATATACATGACCAAAACTGGTGTATTCTTTGATAGGTTTCCAAGTATTCACATCCCACACATAAACTGTTCCATCTTCACCGCCAGATGCAAGAAACTGACCACACGGTGAAAAACTGAGCGATGAGACCCAACTGGTATGATTGGTTAGTGATGCTACTTGTTGTCCATTTTCTACATTCCACACCGCGATTGCATCCTCATCATGTGTTTCTTCAGTTCGATATGTAGAAACTATCAGTTTGGAATCTGGAGAGAAAAGGATAGGTCTATAGAAACCATCAGAATCAGTATCTGCATAGAGTGTTGCAATTGGTTTACAGGTTTCTGTCTCCCATACTTCAACTGCAGAAGAGCGTGCATAGGCACCAGCAATATAGCAATTATCCTGTGAAATGGCGAGTTCAGTGATAAAATCATCCGTTTTTACTTTTGCCAAACAGTCACCATTCTCTAAATTCAATACTTTCAGAATATTGTTAGTATTACTTGCGGCGATCCATTTTCCATCATAAGAAAAAGCAATACTTACCACCACACCTTCTTCTGTTTCCCAGAGTGCTATAGGTGATAGTGTTTCTTGATCATACAACCAGATTCCTATGAGTGTACCGATTCCGATGAATCGTCCATCGGGTGAGAAAGCCATATTAGGTTCGCATCCACGACCTAAGCGTGCTATTGCTCCATCTGGGAGTGCCCAGGTTGGTGCATCTTCGTTGTTAATGTTTTCTTGGATCGAAATTTCTGATTTTTTCTTTTCCATTAATCTTTTCCTACTTCTTGTAGATAAGGTTTTAAGTCCCACAGATATATAACGCCGTCGTGTCCCGCACTTGCGAGTATGGAACCGTCTGGTGAGAATTGTAAATCCTGAACATCTGTCGTATGGCCCCAGAAAGTAGCGATATTTTTTTGACTTGCAATCTCCCACAAGCGTATAGAAACAAGTTTTAGCCCTGGTTGCCACCAAGCACCAGATGCTAAATAGTTTCCACACGGTGAAAAGCGTAAGGTGATAGGTCTTTGACTGTCTTTGGGTTGTGGAATTGTCATGACTGTTTCACCATCTATTGCACTCCATAAAATAATTTCTCCGCATTGTCCTCCAGCAATTAAATCACCACACGGTGAAAATGTGATACCGACATCCCATTCACGATAGATTTTCGCTGGATTTTTGAATGTAGGTAATGCTAATTCGGCAATCTGCATATCGGTGTCAATATCCCACAATCTTGCATCTCTTGATTCCTGACCACTCATCCCTGCAGATATACTGACGAGTTTTTTGCCATCCGGGCTAAATGCCATTCCTCGTATATAACTGCTATGTCCTGTTAGTGTTGAATGTTTATCCCAACTTCCTGTATTCTTATCTCCATCTTCTAAAGTCTTATACTCCCAGATGTGAATATTAAAGTATTCAGCGGCACATGCCAATCTATTTAAGTCATGTGAGTATGCTCTTGGTTGACGAACACCTATCCATTCTTCAGTAAGCTCTGCGACCGGTTGTGGTTTTTCAATCTCCGATATCCACAGAACATCTTTATCATCCCCACCCGTAGCGATGAACCTACCATTTGCTGACAGATAAACAGCGTGTGCGGTTCCTTGCAGTTCCTCTCCATTAGGTCGGATAGCACGTTGTCTCGCTATATCCCACAATATGACGTTTGAATCCCAATATCCTGCCGCCAGAGTTTTTCCACCAGCCGAAAATGCAAGTGAATCGGCGGTATCTGTATGTCCATTGAGTCTCAGGAGAGAATGACAGTTTTTTTTCCCTTTGGTCCATAGTGTGAGTTCGTTAGGAACTGATACTGCAAGTTGTGTTCCATCATCGGAAAAACGGACAATGTGTCGGTTAATGTATTTATTGTTAATTTTGAACTGATCAATTATTTCGTTCTTTTCTGCGTTCCATATTTCTACTTTCTGTGGAAGTATTGCTGCAGTAATCAAATCACCATTTTGTAAATAGTAAGGATACAACATAGCGTCTTTGAAGTCTGTATAAGTATTTACTAAAGTTCCGTTTTGAAGTTCCCATACACTGATTTTATTTTCAGCATCAGATGCAGCAAGGAAGTGCATACAGGGGGAAAAGCAAGGATTCCACCAAAATAGTGTGTGATCCTCACTATTTTCACTTAGAACTGCGATTTGTTCTCCTGTCTTAACATCCCAGACAACGACTGCTGTATGGTCGTTCTGATGGTTAAATCTTTCTCCTATTACTAAACTTCCATCAGAAGAAAGAGTAAAGTGTGTAGCGGCATTGTTAGGATGTGGGTGCCAAAGATCTGTTTCGTTGTGTATTTCACCGGTCTCTGTGCACCATTGAAAAGTTCTGTTAAAAAGATACTGACTATCTGTTGTAAAGATTGGTTTGGAGCCATCAGGTTGATATGAATCTTCCATGTGTGCAATGCAAACCCCGCTGTTGACATCCCAGACCTTTATGGTTTCTTCATTTTCACTGTAAGACGCAAGCCAACGACTATCAGGGGAAAATGAAACGGATTCAGAATGTCCGTTTTCGGTATCCCATAGTGCTATTGGTGTCAATTTTGGCAATGCATAAATCCAGATGCCTATGTATGTTGCAACAGCAAGGTACTGCATATCAGGTGAGAAAGCGATATCATTGACAAGACCGCGTCCTAAACGTGCTATCGCTCCATCTGAGAGTGCCCAGGTTGTAAAATTAATTTCGTTAGCTCTAAATGTTGAAAGAGGTTGGTCGTTTCTGTGTTCCATTTATGTTTCTATACACCCACGGAATTATAGGATTACATATCGCGAAATTACCGATTTTCTACCAATGTTTTTAAATCCCACAGTAGTATGGTGCCATCACGGCACGCACTTGCGATTGTCTTTCCATCAGGTGAGAAGGATAATCCGGTGATCAGATTCGTATGTCCAATAAAAGAATTGATATTCTGTCCGGTGGATAAATCCCAGATATAAACGATATCATCATTTCCAAATGCAAGGACTTGACCATCTGGTGAATAAGTTAAAGTTTGAATCTTGCGTGTATGTCCTTTGAAAGTCTCCAAGAGTTGCTGTGTTTTAGTATCCCATATACAGACTGAACCGTCATAAGCACCACTTGCAAAAGTTTTACCGTCAGGCGCGAACGCAATAGCGTAGACCCCGCGATTATGTGCTTCAAGTGTGTTTAGGAGTCGGCCGGTTTTGACATCCCATACACGCACGGTGTTGTCATTGCAGCCACCTACAAGGATACTGCCATCAGGCGAAAAGTCCACACCATGTGCATAATCGTCATGTTCAGAAAGTTTATTGAGTCGCACTCCAATTATGCTCTGTTGAATTTTTCGCGTTTCCCATATACCCACAGAATGGTCCATGCTTGCTGTCGCATATATACTACCATCAGTTGAAATGGCTACATCAAATATCTGACCGGAATGTTTAGCAAATGAAACCAAGAATTTTCCAGATTCTACATCCCAGAGTCGACCGAATTGTGCATCACCACTTGCGAGTGTTTTTCCATCTGGCGTAAACTTAACAGATTCAACTCGTCCAAAGAGACCAGATATTGTTTTCCGTTGTTCACCTGTGATTGGATCCCAGAAATTGATACTATTGAAGTTGCCACTTACCAACGTTTTACCATCGTGAGAGTATGTAACCGAATATACATTTGATGTAAAATCATCTATGATCTTCGTTTTTCTATCAGAAGCGACATCCCAAATTTGTATTATCCCATCATCTCTCACACTGATTAATGTTTTTCCGTCCGGTGAATATGTCACAGAGATTATTGTCCTCTCTGTTTTGAGTTTCTTAATTAACTTTGTCGTTGAAACATCCCATATACAGATTGAATTGTTATCTAATCCGCTTGCGAGTGTTTTTCCATCTGGTGCAAAAGCAAGTGCGTAGACACTGTCCAACCTACTTTCAATTTTATAGGTCTGAATGAGTTCCCCAATACGTCCATCCCAAATACAGATTTTTCCACGGCTACCTGTTGCGAAGATACTTCCTGTTGGGAGACATGCAACTGTTTCAACATTCACCACACCATGTTCTTCATCATTGACGGCTCTAATCAATTTTGCTGCGTTAACATCCCAGAAACAGACAGTATTCCCAAAACGGTATGAACCGCTAACAATTACTTTACCATCGGGTGAAAACATCAAAGCATGTATATTATCGGTGTGTCCTCCACCAAGCACTGTAATAAATTCACCAGTGTTCAGATCCCATAGTCTTACAGTATCATCATCGCTTGCGGTTGCCAGGATATTACCATCTGAACTGATGGAAACATCATTCACATCGTCACGATGACCGATGAAACTTGCTCTGTGTTGTCCTGTGTCTGCATCCCATGACGATGCTGTGTTATCATCACTTGCAGTGACCAATGTTTTACCATCAGGACTAAATTCTATTGAATTCACGGGTCTCGTATGCCCGATGAGTAGGTCTATTATTTCGTCTTTTTGCAGATCATATATCCAGACACCGATTGAACATGCAATTGCAATTCGGTTTCCATCTGGAAAATACTTAACCTCAGATGCTCTGCCTTTACCTATTCTACCTATTGCACCTTTCGGTAAAGTCCACTGGTCTATTAATTCTGCATCTGATTTAGTTGGACTGAATGTTAGGATAACCATCAGAGTGACTAATACCAGTTTTATCATTTTCATATTCAGGACTCCATTTTTGATTTGAAAAACTACATTAAACACGATTAAACATCCCATAGAAGGATAGTGCCATTTACCCCACCACTTGCAAGTGTTCTACCGTCAAGACTGAAGGTTAATGCTTCAACATCAGCACCATTTCCATCCAATACGGTAAGTAGTTTTCTGTTTTGACTGTTCCACAATTGGATTTTTCCATCGTCACCACCACTTGCTATTGTGTATCCATCAGGTGATGCTGCTAAAGCACAGACGCTTGATGTCCTATTCATTGTTAATATGTGCTCACAAGTAAGCGTATCCCAGACTTGAATACTCTCGTCATAACCTCCACTAACAAGTGTTCTGCTATTTGGGAAAAATGCTAACGTGTAGACTTCTCCGGTGTGTCCTTTGAGTATATTAAGCGGATGACCTGTTCTTGCATTCCACAACCGGACGGTTCCATCGCTACTGGCACTTGCAAGTATGATGCTATCATCCGCGACATCGATTGCATGAATATAACTTGAGTGTCCAGTAGATGATGCTAATCGTTCACCCGTATCAATATCCCAATAGTAGATAGTGTTATCGGCACTTCCTGCAAGAATTGTGCTTTCTGGGATGAATCTAAGTGAAGTAATTGCTTTTTTATCCGTAGGAATAACTTTGTGTAATGTATAGGTGTTGAGATCCCAGATATACACCTTTTCAAAAGAGGTGCTCGCGAACATTGTGCCATCTGATGAAAACTCAATCAAGCCAAGTTCGTCATCCAGTGAGTCGAAAGGTGTAGACTCAGTATAGGTGTTCAAGTCCCAAAAGTGGATTGTATTATCACTGCTGCTGCTTGCGATATGTGCTCCGTCTGGTGAAAAATCAAGATAAACAGTCCGTTTTGTGTGTCCAGTGATCATACCTTTTTCAGTACCACTCAATGTATCCCAAAACCGGATTGTGCCATCATCGCTGCCACTGGCAAGTGTTTTACTATCAGGAGAGAATTCAATTTCATCAATTAAGTCTTTATGTCCAAATAGCGTAAGGTGTTCATTACCAGTGTCAGCATTCCAAATCTTAACAGAATGATCGCCGCAATTTGATGCGATGCGTGTTCCGTCAGGAGAAAAAACCGATTTGCCACAGTCTACGCTTTCCGTCATTAGCGTTGTAATTTTCTTAGATGTCGCTATGTTCCATAAGCAGAGCATTCCGTCCTCACTATTGCAGGCAAGAACAGTACCGTTTGGAGAAAAAACCAAGTGGTTGATTGCCTCCTCAGGTTCATTAAGCGTGGAAATATGTTGACATTTATTGACATCCCAGATATGGATTGTGTTGTCATAGCCTCCAGTTGCGAGCATTCTACAATCTGCTGAAAATGCTAAAGCTGAGACTGTCAATGAATGTCTAAAAACACTTGAGATCATTGATCCAGTTTGACAGTCCCAAAATCGGACTGCATTGTCATAGCCTCCAGATGCTAATGTCTTACTATCTGGAGAGAGTGCGATACTACGAATTTCCTCCGTTGGACCTTTTAAAGGGATATTTCGTATGCCTACTTGTGTATCCCAGAGTGAAACACTGAATGGGTGATCCCAGTTTATTTGATGGATTCTTTTACCTGTCCAAGAACCATTAAGTTCAGTTGTTCTTGCAGACTGATTTGGTGTCAAAAGCGTTACTTCTTTGTTAGTGTATGCATCATAAATCCAAATCCCTATTCTACTGAAAACTGCAAATTGAGAACCGTCAGGAGAATATTGTAATCTATTAATTCTACCTTTGCCGAGTCTGGCTTTTGCGCCATGTGGTAGGTTCCATTTTGTATAGTGTTGTGCATGTTGCATAAGTTATTCCTTTACCTTCAACTGATCATTGATGTCTATACAGACTGATTTTGCACTCCCTTAACCTAAAATTGTAAATTGTATGATTCTTTTCTTAAACAGGTGTCTACATCCCACACCAAGATAGTACCATCAAAACTGCCACTTGCCAGCATATTGCCATTCGGTGAAAAAGCGAGCGATTGCACATCTGAGTTATGTCCCCAGAAGGTATGGATATTTTCGCCTGTAGCGACATCCCATAACCGAATAGCCATTTTTTGCATGCCCTTCTCCCACCAAGTTCCCGATGCGAGATAATTGCCACAAGGTGAAAAAGCAAGAGCAAGGGTCCGTTTGCTGTCCTCTGGTTGTGGTATTATGCGTAATGTTGTTAATTTTTCAGCACACCACAACCGGATTTCGTGGTTCATTCCACCTGCAATCAAATTACCACACGGCGAAAACAATACTTTTATTTTTATTGAGGTGTGGTGTTTATCCATAGGCAGTATTGTGATTTGCTCACCTAACTCTACATCCCAGAGTCTTGCACTATTGTCTTCTGAACCAGTCACCAAACGTTTTCCATCTGGTGAAAATGCAAGCGAGTAAATATGATCTGTATGACCGATGAGCAGTGTTGGATGATCAGGTTGCTGTAAATTCCAGACATAAACTGAACCATCGTTACCCCCTGCAGCAAGATACTCGCCTGTTGGGGAGAACACTTCATAACGTTCCCACCAGTAATCTGAAGGCTTTCTGAACTCAGCGATAGGTTTGTCGGGGTTTTGAACATTCCACACTTTAGTCGTGTCATGAAGAAAGATAGCCAAAGCAGCCAACATTTTACCGTCAGGCAAAACATCAAAAGAACGAATATCTTCATCTTTCATCAATCTTTTGCGAACCTGTTTTTCCACGATATCCCATAACACGATACCTTGCCCATGACTACCACTCGCAAGTGTTCGATCATCTACCCACACTACCAGCGGATCTGGGACGGAAAAACAAAGTCCATGTTCTATTGGAAATGACTTCTGTATGCTATCTGCTTGTTTGTTAGCAATCATTTCAGCGGTTTGGAATTGATGCTCTTGCATGTAGGCGAAAACTCTACTTTTTGTTAATCCAGAATAAATACTTTGAGGTAGTTCCAGCACTTTTTGCTGAGAATCCATGTCCCAAACCTCTACCGTATCATCGTCAGGAAATACAAACCCAAATAACACACCATCCGGGGAGTAGAAGGAATCATAACACTTCTCATACGCCATCTCTTGCTTACCAGTTGCCAGTTCCCATACTCGCATCGTTTCATCACATGAAGCGATGAATTTTCCACACGGTGAAAAAGTGATAGACTGCACCCAATCGTCATGTTCTGTAAAGTGGGCAATCCGTTTTCTTGATACCACATCCCATACAGAAACACAGCAGTCAATACGTTTTGCATCACTGGCGACCTGTGACTCATCAGGAGATGCAATTGCCAGTAAACGACTATCTGTTGAAAAGATAAATTCTCTTCCGGCAAACTTGAGAATTACCTCTCCTGTTTCTGGATTCCATAGGTATGTTTGCTCACCTTCTGTGTCAGGATTGAGGATTTGGTCGTCAGGTGAATACATTTTAGGATTTTGTGCTGTGCCAGCAAGCAAGTTACCATCCGGTGAAAACTCAAGCTGAGAAATATCGTTTGACTTCCATTCGTGTTTCCCACGATCCATCTGCGCGACATACATGCCTTGATCAACATCCAAAACTTTAACAATTCCATTTATGCCAGCAGTAGTAATGCGCTTACCATTTGATGAAATGGCAATACCACCAAATGCATCTTGTCTTTCCATTTGATAAACGCACTCCCCACTTTGAACATCCATCACCTTAAGGATACCATCCGCGTTAGAAGTAACAATCCTCCTACCGTCATGAGAAATGTCGAGAGAACTAATAAGTCCGCGTTCAGTTTCCCATAATGAAATCGGCAACATTGTGGAAACATCATACCACCATAGACCTACGCCAGTGCCAACGACGAGATACCTTCCATCGGGGGAAAGTGAACGTGCCACTCTGCCAAGTCTCCCTGTTCCAAATCGCACAATTGTGCCTTCTGGTAACGCCCATGTGTTCCCGGTAGGGTCACTGGCAATAACATTTATGGCCGCAGGTTTTAGGTTCTTCATATCAATCTATACTCCTTGTGGTACAAAAGTGATTATAGACCAAGATAATTCGATATGGTTTTTAATAAGTGTCAACGCCGTTTAAGCAAATACCTAAGTTCCAAAGAAGAACGGATCCATCAGCCCCACCACTTGCAAATGTTCTTCCATCAGGACTAAATGAGAGAGAATCTATATCTGCCATGTGTCCACCTAAGACCGCACGCAGTTTTCTTGTGTAAACATCCCATAATCTTATTTTTTGATCTTCTCCTCCAGCAGCAAGGATGCTCCCATCTGGAGAAAATGCGACTGCATAAACGTGACTCTGAACTTCCAAAGTTTGCATAAATTCACATGAATGCATATCCCAAAACCGTATCGTTTCGTCTGAGCTGCCACTCACAAGAATCCTTCCATCTGGTGAAAATGCAATCGATTCAACATTTGAGGTATGTCCATTGAGTATCGTGAGGGGGTGTCCCGTATTCGCATTCCATAAACGCACAGTGTTATCCATACTGCTACTTGCCAGTGTTCGTCTGTCCGGTGAAATTGCGATATCATCAACCCGTTCAGTATGTCCAGTTAATTGTGCCAATTCTTCTCCTGTATCAATATCCCACAGACGAATGGTCTTATCATCACCGCCGCTTGCGATAGTGGTACCGTTTGGAGCGAACGCCAATGCTTGTATCATATCCTGATGTCCGGACAGGGTTCTTCGTTGAGTCCCAGCATTCACATCCCAAACAAAAATCCTTCCATCCCTGCTTGCAGTTACCAGTGTCGTATTATCCGATGAAAACACGACTTGGTCAACACATTGATCATGTCCATCTAAGGGGGTACGTTCAGTTAAGGGATCCAAATTCCATAAGAAGAGCGATTTGGTGTTACTGCCGTGTGCAAAGATACTCCCATCTGGAGAAAATGCTGATGCTGCGATCCATCGGATATGTCCAGTTATTCTTCCCTTTTCAGTGCGACTGTTGATATCCCAAAAACGAATGACACCATCTTCACAGTAGCTTGCAAATGTTTTGCCATCAGGAGAAAAGGCAGTTCCCCAGACTGCATCCTGATGTCCTGATAGAACCGCATGTTCGGTTCCCGAATCCGCATTCCAGATCCGAACTGTATGGTCTTGTACTCCGCTTGCGATAAGTGAACCATCATAAGAGAATGCAATGTGACCAATGTGTTTTGGACCGAGGTCAATAGTTTTCAACAGTTCACCATTTTGGACATCCCACAGACAGAGTTTGCCATCATGACTTCTACTTGCCAGAATGACGCCATTTGGAGAGAAAGCCACTTGCCAGATAATACCTTCATGTCCAGTTAGGGTTGAGAGGTGTCTACGACCTTGAATATCCCAGAGTCGTATCGTTTTATCCTCACCTCCAGTTGCGAGGACTTTACCATCAGGTGAAACCGCTATGCCATCAATATCACCAGTATGTCCAGTTAGATTAAAGAGTGAACGCGCTGATTGGCTGTCCCAACAGCGGATAATACTATCCCAGGCAGCAGTGAAAAGCATGGTACCGTCTGGTGTTAGAACGACATCTGACACCTGATGTAATTTCTGTTTGATATGAATTTGCCGTTGTCCCCTAAGTGTATCCCAGAGTGATATAGTCTCATCCCAATTATGTGTAACAAGGGTTGTACCGTTCCACGCTGAAGGGAGTGGTGTTGTTCTATCATCTCCAGCTCTGAGTAGCATCACTTCTTTACAGGAATTCACATCATATAACCAGAGTCCTAAAGCCCCTGTGACTGCCAACTGTGATCCATCTGGAGAGAACTTGATACGTCCAACAGCACCTTTACTCAGTCGTGCGATTGCACCTTTGGGTAGTCCCCACTGTGTATAGGATTGTGTTTGTTGTCTATGCATATTTGTTACCTTCTGATCTGTTAAGTTTGTGTGTGGTTGTTGACCATTATGCAGACGAGGATACCTCGCACCTACGTCGTGGCAGATGGAAATCCATTCGCCTGCAAATAGACATAGGATCGTCAATATTAGCATAAATAGCGTTGGTGATATACCAACCTGCTATAGACTATCAATAAGATTTATTTCGGTGGAGGAAGCACATTCACCCAATGTCCATCATTTCTATCGTCTTCAATAAATCGCACTTTCGACCACCACGTATTTGCACCGGTTCTAAAATGTCCACGGTCGAAATTAATGCCGATGTCAATAGGCTCATCTGTTTGTGGATAGTTTAATAACTCCCACGGTATCTCCATCTCAACTATCCATCCATCATCTACTATGGTTGCTCCGACATTCCACCGATTCGGAAGTTCATTAAGAGGAATATGTAAAGGTGGATGACTGATAAACTTTATACCATTCGGGTTTGACATAAAGAAGACCCTATCAGTAAATTGATGTGTATGGGAGGGGTCAATCGTGAATGAAATCCAGTCTTCAGCAAATGGTCGCATCTGATGATCAATTACATTAGTAACGATCTGATCCGGTTGTGCATCATAGCAGTACCATGCCAAATATATTGCTTTATCGGAATACACTAACTGGATGGCAGTTTGATCTTCTGCAGGTTCATTGTTCATGTTTCTATCAACAAAACCTGTGTGACGTCGTGCTTTTTGCCATACTTGGTCATCTAATTTGCCATCTATTACAGGAGGTGTCGTGATTTTTTGTCCTTTGATTTCCTTAGGGTGTTTTTGTAGGAACGGTATACAACCTATAAAAAGTATGATGAGTACGTTGAAACATAAGAACAATGCCTTTCTCATTTTCATGCTCCTTTTTGTCTTAGAGGAAAATATATTCATTAGATATTTTCAATTTGCATTACGCGTATTCCTTACCTTCAGTACAGAAACTGACTAATTATACCATTTAAACACATTTGTGGATGCACTTTTGTGCCAGTTTCAAAAAAATAAAGACTTGCAATAACACGCCTGCATGTTGTAAACTATGTTGAAACAACATGACTCAATCGTTCATCAACTGAATGCTAAAATGAAATCAGTACTTAAAAGACTCTTCACAGTTTTATTTATCCTTCTCATTATCGGTTTCTTTTTCTGCATCTATGTGATGCAAGCACCACCCGTTGCGGAACCGGAACAACCGAAATTGCAGGTGCATGTGCGGACAGCCGTTCGCGGAAGACCCACCGTCAATTCAGGTCCGATTGGAACTACAAAAAATTCTCATCTGTATAGTTTAGACCGCACATATCTGAGTAATTTAAACAACAGTATCTTATCAGGAGAATTGTTGTTTAATGTTGTTTTAGGTGTTCGCGCAAAATACAACGCACCGTTATTAGATAAAGAAGTCTCAACCGGTTTTGATTGGCAGAAGATGTTCGCGGAGTCAGCAGTCGGTATCCGCTTGAATTCCAAAACACCGAAAATCAAAGTTGTTCTGAGTGGACAAAATTGGCTCCTCACAGATAGCACTGGAGCAGGATATCCAATGAAGAAGACTGGGGATCAACTTGAAATCTATTTGCCCGATTTACTGGAAGCGTTTGATCTCAACAGAATGATACTCTCTAATGATATTGAATTCTCTGTTGTTGAACCCGGAAAAAAGTGGCTAATTACGGACAATAAGCACCTACAGAACTATGAAATTCGGAGCGACGCTAAGAAACTTGATGTCTATAAACACCCAAAATATCCGATTCAAACACTCCTGTTTGAGGTAGATTCCGATTCACAGTTGCCATTACCTGAGGAAAAGCTCCCCGATGAACTGTACAAAGGTTTTATAAGTTTGGATATACCGTTATCTCCGAAAGCACAAGTGATACAGGAAGAAGATGGCGTTAGTTGGAAAATCACTGATGGAAAACAAAAATATACTATTCGGCATGAAGATAGTCGTTTCAAGGCTTATCTTGACCTTGATAGCGGATGGCTTCTCTTGAAACTCAATGACAGATTAAAGGCATGGGTACAGAGTGAACGCGGAACGATTCTGATGCCACCCGAACCGACACTCACTTCTCGCCAACAACTCAAGAAAGATATGCTTGCCTTTTTTGCGAATTTAAAGAATATGGTCGGAATATCCGATCAAGATGATCCGTAACACATGAGAATCCTCTTTCTATCTCCTACCTTGCCGTTCCCTCTCACTGATGGTGGTCGTATCCGTGTTTATAATCTCCTGAAACAGATTGCTCAAAATAACGATGTAACGCTCCTAGCATTAGAGACCCAAGCGACTGATAAAAACAGCATTGCAAATGTTGAACAACTTGGTGTAAAAGTTCACCTTGTGCAATATGCTTCAACACTGCCACCCCTATCCCCAAAAACGTTCATTTCTGCAGTGTTCAAGAAACAACCTATCACTGTCGCACGTTACGATGTTCCCGTATACCGAAGAAAGTTCAAAGAATTGCTGACTGCAGAAACTTTTGACATCGTTCACTATGAGATGTTTCATACGGCACAGCTTCACACAGAAACAGACCTACCCAGTGTGCTTTCACTGCAAAACGTTGACTCAGCGATTTGGCATCGCTTACAGAGCGAAACCGAGAATCTCTTCTACAAATGTGCATATTGGAGCCAACAACGTGCATTTCAAAGGTATGAACGGGTGTTAAGTCCTAAGTTTGATGTTGTTACGTGCACTTCTGAAGTTGACGCTGCTGTTTTTGAACGTTATTGTGCAGAAGACACCGTGAAAGTAATTCCCAACGGTGTTGATGTTACGCATTTCTCTCCAGACCACGCATCTGAAGATGCCGCACATCTTATCTACATCGGTAGTATGGATTGGTATCCGAACGAAGATGCTGTCTCATTTTTCGCTGAAGAGATATTGCCTCAGATACAGACAGATGTCCCGGATGTAAAATTTACCATTGTCGGTGGAAATCCATCTGAACGGGTGCAAAGGTTGGCAGATATGGAGAGTGTTATCGTGACAGGACGGGTACCTGAGATCAAACCTTACTTTGCAGAAGCCACCGTCTTTGTCGTACCACTACGTATCGGGAGTGGTACACGTCTAAAAATCCTTGAAGCATTAGCGATGGGTAAAGCGGTTGTCTCAACCACTGTTGGCGCGGAGGGATTAGCACTACGGGATGGCGAGGAAATCCTCATCGCTGATGAACCTGATACCTTTGCTAATGCAGTAACCCGATTACTGACAGACCGTGAACTCCGTCAAAAAATTGGAGCGAACGGACGTGTCCGTGTTGAACAGGATTACGATTGGCGTAGTATAGCAGAGAAACTTCACAAGGTTTATGAATCTCTATTATCGTAATTATAGTTAATAATTGATGAGACACTTCACCCCATACACCGATGACAAAGAACATCCAGTAGGGGCGAGGTCTCCTCGCCCGTTAACGAGGTCTCCTCGCCCGTTGTGGAGCCAGTTAATATTTTAACTGGCATTAATTCTGAAGTTCACTATAAACATTAGCAATCCTGGTTCAGACGACCTCTGCTTCCGCTGCAGCTTGCCGCTCCAATTCACCACGCCATCCGAGTACCATACCAGATTTGATATGATTGATGTCAAATCCCGTGTATCTGTCCTCAAGTGTATCCCCTAATTTTTGGGTTTCTGACCAGCGGTCCCAGGCAGTTTTCATCCATTCGTGTGGTAAAGCCTCGCGCACATCAGGATCGAGTTGCCATGCATGCCGAACATCCGTTACGGATGGTTCTCCAGTGAATTCACCACCCCACTTTGACCAACCAATTGACAATGTGTTTCGTTCGCGTTCAGGCACGGTGTGTCCTGTATGTATGGTGGCACCATTACGTATCAGTGCTTCACCTGCTCTTAACCGAATGGCAACTTGTCCGGGTAAAGGATCAGTACCGTTCCAACTCGGTGTATGTGGGACACCTTGATCTTTCATCGATTTTGGCAGCAGTACGTCATGTTCAAAAGGTGTTCTCCATCTGTCGTGGCTACCGGGAACGAGTTCGTGACATTCCTCGTCAACGAGTGCTAAGAACATACTCACACCGTTCCGTTGTTCAATATTCTTCGCGTTCTTTTCACGAATTTCTTTCCAACGGATTCTCTCTACCTCTTCGGAATATGCTTCGGGACCGTCTCCGCGCACTTCGCGTTGTGCAAAGTAGCTTTTTCCTGTCCCCCACCATGTTACGTCTCTATGCCAACCGAGTTTATTTTCATGTGTGCGTGGATTTGCCCAGAGCAACATTCCGCTGAATGTCAAATCTTCCGGTTGAACTCCATGACACCAAGAGTCAACGAAGTCTAAGAATGGTGTTGAACCGTGAAATTCTGCAAAACAGGATTCTCCGAACGCTGGATGTATAAGTCCGCGAATTGCCCACGGTTGTTCCTGTCCTGTTCTGTGTACATACCCTTTTGAACAGTCTATGACATCATATTTATTCTCAGGTGCACATGCTTCGGTGACACGTCTACCTGCATCACGCAGTATCGGAATCCACGGGTTATCAACAAAGTCGTTGATAATGACAAAACCGTGTTCTTTCAAATGATCTAAACGTTCTTGTGTAGCACCAGGGGCTGAGTGTTCGGGATTGAAATCAGCAAAAGCGTTAGCACGATACGTTTCCGTTGCTTGCGATTCATTAACGTCCATTTCTATACCTTCCTTTCGGTGCTGTTTTGATTATTGTATAACACCGAAGTCAGTTTTTAACGTTTGATTGAAATCAGTCTACACATTATCTGACACAGTCTTGGAATTATGCCATAGAAATGTTAATTTGTCAAAACCATAATGGGTTGTTGGTTTTTGCTTGTATTTCTCCGCCATTTCTGATAAAATTATCTTTGAAAAATATAGCAAGACAACTCAAAACCCATATATGAGGATATAGCAGATGGCACTTCCAAAAATGGCGCGGGTCAGACAACATTTTGATGCACCTACGCTTCCAGACCTTAGATTTACAATTCGTGAGGAGTTAGATCGGATTGACGTTGCGTCAATTGTCCGTTCTGGTGAGACGGTAGCGATTACTGCTGGCAGCCGGGGTGTCGCAAATATCGCAACCGCTGTTAAAGCAACTGTAGATTATCTCAAAGAAATTGGTGCGAAGCCTTTTGTCGTACCAGCTATGGGCAGCCATGGCGGTGCAACAGCCGAAGGACAACGGAACGTATTAGAACATTACGGTATCACAGAAACCACCGTCGGTGCACCTGTGAAAGCAACAATGGAGGTGGTGGAACTCGGTAAAATTTCGCACGGACGTGATAGTACTTTGCCCGTTTTCATGGATCGTTATGCTGCAGAGGCTGATCATGTCGTTCCACTCAATCGTATAAAGGCGCATACAGATTTCAACGGTTCAATAGAAAGCGGTCTTGTAAAGATGATGGTAATTGGATTGGGGAAACAGCAAGGTGCGAACTACTATCACCGAGCGTTCTTTCAATACGGTTTTGAAAATGTTATCATGGCGGTTGGACGTTTTGTCCTTGATACAGACAAAATCGCTTTCGGATTAGGTCTCATTGAAAACGCGCATGAACAGACCGCTAAAGCAGTGGCAATGCCTGCTGCACGTCTCATCCAAACCGAACGACAACTCTTAGTGGAAGCAAAATCGCTCATGGGACGATTGCCATTTGAAGAATTAGACCTACTGATCGTGGATTTTACTGGGAAAAACATCAGTGGAACAGGTATGGACTCAAATGTTATCGGTAGGATGATGCAGAACTTTGAACCAGAACCCGTGAAACCGCAAATCCTTCGTATTTTTGTCCGCGACCTTACAGAAGAGAGTGACGGGAATGCAACCGGTATCGGTCTTGCGGATTTCACAACGACACGACTCGTTGATAAGATTGACCGACACGCAACCTATATGAACGGTATCACTGCACTCGGTCCACAGAAATCAAAAATCCCGTTCTACTACGATACTGATAGAGAGGCAATAGAAGTTGCACTTGAAACCATCGGTCTGACAAAACCAGAAAATGCACGCGTGGTACGCATAGAAAGCACGTTGAGATTAACAGAGCTTGATATCTCAGAAGTATTGGTGAAAGATGCGCAACTGCATTCAAACCTGGAGGTCCTCGGTGATGTCCAACCTTTCATATTTGATGAAACAGACAACTTACTACCGTTTGCTTCGGAGGGACATTAAGTGAAACGATTGATCGTCGGTATCACAGGTGCAAGTGCAGTTGTTTACGGTGTCCGGCTTCTTGAAGTTCTCGCAAAACGAGAAGATATGGAGATTCATCTAACCATCTCCTCATCCGGTGCACGCGCTTTGTGGGAGGAACTGAAGATTGAGGTAGACATCAATGATTTCAGATTGCAATCCCTTATCGGTATTGATACAAAACAGATTATTTACCACCATGAATCTGACATAGGCGCGTCAATTGCAAGCGGGTCATTCCGTACCGAAGGGATGATTGTTGTGCCGTGTAGTATGGGAACTGTCGCCGCAATCGCAGCAGGTATTTCACGCAATCTGATCCAACGTGCAGCGGATGTCTGTATCAAAGAACGGAGAAAACTTATCATTGTCCCGCGTGAAACCCCGCTAAGTTCAATACATCTGGAAAACATGCTGAAGTTATCACGCGTTGGTGTGTGCGTGTTACCTGCAATGCCAGGGTTCTACCATTTCCCGAAATCAGTGGACGATCAGATCAACTTCGTTGTGACAAAGATTCTGGATCAGTTCGGCATAGATTCTGGATTGACACAGCGGTGGAAAGAATAGTTACGGATGCGAAAACTCAAAATTATCCTTGAGATGATAAAGTTTGAACACACAGTGTTCGCGCTGCCGTTTGCGATTATGAGTGCGTTTATTGCATCGGGTGGACTGCCACAACTGGCGAAGTTGGGTTGGATTCTC
>VXOP01000047.1 GCA_009839975.1 Candidatus Poribacteria bacterium | reverse complement strand
CCATATCCCATGCCCGAACCGAATAATCAAACACACCGTCATACTTGAAACCGTTGTCGCTTGTAGGTAATTTTGTATCATCTTTAGCAATTGCGACAGTATACCAATCTTTAATTCTGTATTTCTCATCAGAATTAGAAACGGAAGCCCAGGATTCCCATTCGTGTTGGTGGGGGATATGTTGCCGCCTTGAGCGTTGAACAACAGTTGTGCGAGAATGTGCTTCTACAGGTGTGTCTATAGCACCTGCGACTCTTGATAGGATATTGTCACCAGCATCATTCGTTGAAGGTTCTTCTCTATGATAAGCAGAATTTGCACCAGAGGGATTATGTGCCTCACTTCCTCCTATCATTAATACCAAAACAATCATTATAGCATAACTTACAGTTTGAATTTTCATTTACTGCCTCCTTCTAAATTCAAAAATGTGTATGGATCAATGCCACCATTCTCAAAATCAACGACTTTGAGATTTTTTGTTTTAATGACATCGTCAATATATTCTGACATATTAAACGAAGCGGACTGCCATTGTTCCGCGGAAGGTTTATGTTCATGATCCCATAGAATTTCTGATATGTATGTTTGTATTATTTCGCCATCATATCCATACTTCGTATCCCAACTGACATACGCAGTATCAGGTAAAATGGGATATACCTTACCATTTATGAAACTCGCTCCTCTGGCGTATATTCGTTGATCTGTCCAAATCTTCAACCTAACACGCGCAATTAATTCAAAGTCTGGGTCATCAATGTAATAACGCCACCGAAAACCCTTATCGGGATAATCCCGCGGTACTTTAGGAAGCGGTCCAAATCCATTAGGGGACAAACGAACACGTTGGTTTTTTGGTGCTGTACCTGATGCATTTGTGTCAACTACAACGCTGTTAGTAACTTGTTCCTGCTCTTCTACAGTTTGCTTGATGCTTTCTTCAGTCACATCAGAAACAACTTGTTCTGTATCATTTTCTACTTTAGAAACCTGTTTCGCTTTTTCCAATTTGCGTAGGTAGTCCTTTGCTTCTGTTAGTGTTTTTCTATAAGTGGCAGTATCGTGATGATACCACCATACACACGCAACTGAAAAAAGTATCAAAAAAGCGATGCCGCCGAATATCCATTTTTTGGTAAAGTAACTCCGTAGCATGCCGCACCTCCTTTTGTTTGTGAAAAGGAAAGAATATTACAACAATTCTCTAAACATTCTCTACATGTATTTAAATCCTATTAAAGGAATATTCAACATAGACATATTATGAAATGCAAAATGAACATCCTAATAGTCGAAATTATACTATATTATGCAAAAAAAAAATCAAGTAAAAATGACATAGACTCATCTATCTTTAGTTTTGATATGTTCAAGATGCACGGTTGTCATACTCACAAAGTTCAAGAAAAAGGAACCGACATCGTTTTTCGGTTCAATGCGATTATCTTCTGTCCGAGCTGCCAATTGTGAGTCTATTAACGCCTTGACGGCTTCCTCTATCTCATCTTCTGAGACCCCGATCACCTCTGATAAGTCCGCTATAGATTTCTTTCCCTCAACTAACTGCCTTACAACAGCAACAACGTTTTCATTTGTAAAGATAGTCGCAAAATCTACGATGGCGGCATCCGGTGCTTTGGATAAGAAGCGATCATAATCGTCCTGCCAAAATGCAATGCGACTGTTAGTCTTACCGGGAGAGGTGCGATATGCTCCTACATATCCCCATGAGATGCGTTTTCTCTGATCATCTGGAAGTTCACACAATATTTCCAGCGCAGCATCCTTCTGTGAAACAAGCTCCTCGTCAGCTTCATGTCCCACAAGTGTGTTTGTTACAGCGAAAATTAGACCTACAGTTAACATGACTGCCAAAGACAAGGTTATTATACGAGCAACACTCACGCGTTTCAAGGTTTCTATAAACATTGTATATCTCCTTTTACCAAATTAGGTAAGTGAATTCTATTAAATATATAGGTTATTTAACGTCATTTTGATTAATCACTTCGGATGCGTAAACTCACGACATTTTCGTATCCGAGAGGCGTGAATTGTAGCACAAACTTTCAGTTTGTGGCACATTTGGCGTAAACTGGAAAGTTTGCGCTACATTTATCAAACTCCCGTTTATTTAGTCTTAGGTTTGATATGTCCAAGATGAACAATTGTCATACTCACAAAGTTTAGAAAATATGAAATCACATCGTTATTCGGTTTAATAAAGTCTTCGTCTGTACGCACTACTAAAGTTGCGTCGCTTAACGTTTTCACGCCCTTCTCTATATCACTTTCAGACATGCCAGACGCTTCCACTAAATCTGAAACAGACTTCTCGCCATTTACTAGCTCTCTTAAGATAGCGATAATGGCAGGATTTGTGAAGAGACTCGCAAAGTTTATGATGTCTGGATCAGGTGCTTTGTTTAGAAAGATATCAAGACTGTCCGACCAATAGGCAATGCGTGAGTTCCCTGAATTAGAAGCGTTTTGATACGCACCAACATAACCCCAGGCAACATGGTTTGTAGCATCTTCAGGTAATAACGTGCTTAATGTCTTAAGCGCATCACTCCGTTTACGTTGTGTGCGAGATGACGGTATACCAAATACCGAATGTGTGAGAGGAGGAGACGATATATCAAATGCCGTATGTAGTTCCTCAATTAGAGAACTGATATAATCACGAAGTTCACTCATCTCCATGCGTACATTATCAGCAATTCCTATTTGCATCTTAGTCAGATTCTCATTAATTTCTTCAAGATTCAACTCATCTTTATCTTCCCTTGCCATGATAGTATCTCCTTTCAAATTGTCTTGGGGAATATGCTCCCTTTCACTTGTAATATCTAACGATTCATGAATCATGAATTCATACTGTCTTAGACGTTGCCTTGCCCTACGAATTCGACTCTTAACCGTATTTTCCGAGACACCTAAATACGTTCCGATCTCTGAAGATGTCATCTCTTCAAAATAGTGGAGTGTAATAACCTCTCGGTCACGCTCCTTCAACTTCCCGAGCAGTCTTTTCACAAGGTCACGTTGCGTTGCATTAACAGTTTCTGCGTATTCAGATGCTACATATTGGGAATACGCCTCAGTCTCTATATCTGAGACATCAAGTGCTTCCAGTAATTCGGTCTGCATCTTATTTTTTCGGAACCATGCGATACAGAGATGATTGACAATCGTGTAAAGCCACCTTGAAAACTGCATCGGATCTTCAAGCGTTTCCAGTTTCTTATACACCTGCAGGAATGCATCTTGGGTAATATCTTCAGCAATATGATAATCACCCGTTTTCCGCCAAGCATGTGAGTGAACTTGCTCCTGATATTTACACACCAGTATTGCAAAAGCAGATTCATCACCAGCCAGAATACGTTTGACTAATTCAACATCATCGTTTTTCACTGAACAACTCCAAAAAGCAATTCTCTATCCATCTGCATATAATGACGCGAATGAATAAAAAAAAGGTGCATATTTTTGAAGAAAGTGAATATTATACCATTTCTAATTGATAATGGCTCTTTTTATAGCATAAACTTCCAGTTTGTGCTATCAATAAGAATAGGCAAGAACATAACGTTCTTGCCTATTAAAACATCTAAATCTGTAAATGCTATCGCTTCAGTTTTGCCCAAGTCGTTGCGATTTTGCCATTAGGAGAAACGTCAAATGCCTCATCTAAACCGACATCCATAATATTCTGAATTTCCTCCTCACTCAGCACAACATCTAAAATCGCAACTTCATCAAGAATACCTCTGAATCTGCCAGCATAACCGTGACCGATATAAAGGTTGAGACTACTTGCCTTAGAATCTCCGCACGGGTGACCCCCACATTCTGCCCAAGTACCTTCAGCAACCACCTCTCCATTCTTATACATCCTATATTGACGTTCGTCAACATCTCTGACTTCAGCGATGTGTATCCATTCACCGCTTACGATAGTTCCTGCAGGAGGTCTTTGTACCTCTACATAAGGTTCACAGTTGCCACCACAATCACCCCAATAAAAACTCATTACTCCATTGGTTTCCTGAGTCAAGCACCCTTCACCCCCGAATGCTTTACAGACAATGTTCTGTCGACCCGCGCTTACGTTTTCAGGTTTTGCCCAAAAAATAATCGTCACATTCCCATCAAACTGGAGCGATTCATCATTACCCATATCAATATAAGCGTTACCGTCAAACTCAAGTGCATCGCCAAATTTACCTTCAACCCACTTCGGACTACTCATGAGGGCTCCATCATTTCCGTTTTCTGACGTATCTTTTGCCGTATCCCCTGCACCTTCATCAAATTTCCACATACCTACGAAATTCTCAAGTTCAATAGCAGTAGAACTTGATGTTATGAAAAACCCTGTTAAAAAAAGAATAATGACACCTATGTGAAATAATCTGATTTTCATCGCAATACTCCTCCTAATAAAAATTA
>VXOP01000453.1 GCA_009839975.1 Candidatus Poribacteria bacterium | reverse complement strand
GTTTCCGTCTACATCCCGCAAGCTAAAGCATGGGGATTTGACGGGAGAGTGTTAATGGGGAAATTCCGACAACATTCATGCTTGATTGTGTTTCTCTGTACAACATTGATATTGATATTGATATTGCTGTAGCACATTCATGCTTGATTGTGCTTCTTTCTATAACCCTATAGTAACCATAACTTACACGTCCCAATTAACAAAACAGATTGACACATAACAAACGGTGTGGTAATCTTAACATACTTAGCAGATGAAAGCGTCTTATGTGACATCATGCGAAATATAAAGCTCGTACTTGAATATGATGGGACAAATTACAACGGTTGGCAGATTCAACCGGATCTGCCAACAGTTCAAGGTACAATAGAAAAGGCATTGACTCAGTTAACGAACAGAAACGTAAACATAATAGGTGCGGGTAGAACAGACTCCGGTGTGCATGCTGAAGGACAAGTGGCAAATTTTCATACAGATTCTGCTATACCGCAAGCAGCATTTCAACACGGACTTAACTCCATTTTACCGCACGATATAGTCGTCTGTGATGTTACAGAAGTAAACACTGACTTTCATGCCCGATTCAGCGCAACAAGCCGAAGGTATCGGTACACAATACTGAATCGGTCATATCCATCTGCTATTTTACGTAAGACAACGTATCACTATTCTTCACCGATAGATTTAGACTTAATCCGGTCAATTGGCAAGTCAATTTTAGGAAAAAATGACTTTACATCCTTTCAGAAAACTGGAAGCGATAGACAAAACCCAAACTGTATAATCTTTGACGCATCTTGTGATAAAGATGGTGATCTGATATGCTTTGAGATTGAGGCAGATTCGTTCTTGCGAGGGATGGTCCGAGCAATTGTCGGGACACTCCTCAAGTGTACAAAACATAAGTCGGATAGCAATATCAACGCATGTGAACAGTTCCTTGAAATCATGCAAGCCAAAGATAGAGCATTAGCAGGTACTTCTGTTCCCGCACACGGGTTGTCGCTTATCCAAGTCAAATATAACGATCTTTAAAATGAGGTGTTTATGAATTACGGTCAAGTCTTGAATGAGTTGGAATCGTTGGTCAATGAAACGTTCGGTCTGTGGGAACACAACCGAGTCGGTTTTCAATGGAGACATTATACGTGGAACCATACCATGCGGGTACGTGCAATGAGTATGGAGCTCGGTAGACGAGAGGGGGGTGATGTCAAACTCTTGGAGGTGGCTGGCACCCTACATGACATAACGAAACGTTATGATGGTGTTATCTTGACTGATGACAACGGGAAACGGATACTTGACAATAACGGATTCTGGTTAAATGAAACGTTAAGTCCCGCTGGTAAAAACATTGTCACAGAACTGTACGACAAACACAATCTGCGTGGTAAGGTACATCACGAGTCTGGGGCAGTCATTACTGAGAACATCTTGGCTATGTATGATTTTGAACCCGCGTTTGTGGAAGCCGCAACTTCTGTCGTATTAGCACATTTGAAACCAACAAATCTCACCGCTGAAGATTTTAAACTTTTATATGGGAATATTGAAAACCAAATCCTCTACGATGCAGACACGATGGATCCAAACGTAGGGTATACAGGCTTTTTCAGGAATATTCACATACATGCCTATTTCGCACTACAACGTGGTAACTTCAATTTAGAGGAATATGTCAGGAATCTACCGCGTTGGATAAATTCCAAACAGGAATTTGTAGACAAACTACTCACCGAATCCTCACGTGAAGTCGCTCAAGCAAGACAAGACCGAAATCAGCAGCTCTTCGCACAGATGGTAGGTGAATTGGATGATATGGAGATAAATCGAAAATACGGATTATTAGGTATTATTGAGTACTTTGTAAGTGAAACCGAAGATCCACATTTCTTAAATCAACTTGCGTATCTCCAAACGGAATGGCTACCAGAACGTCAGAAATGGGTAAATGAAGAAACATCTGCATCTGCACGTGAACGCGCCCAAGCTGCAATAGATCGGGTTAGCAACTTCCTGAATCTACTTGCACAGGAAGGACGAGGCGAGATATAAGGAGTAAATCATGAATCAGCAAGAAACAACTTTACCTGAAGACATTGCGAATAGTCTAACCCCAATTTTGTATCCTGATGATCTCTATCAATTTGATACGGTCGCCAATAGCATTACGGGAGGATTTTCATCAGTCCGGCAAGCAGATATTGACTATTTCCATGAGAACGGTTATCTGGTCATTGAAGACGCGTTTTCCAGCGAGGAGATAAACAACGCTATCGCTGGTATGGTACATCTGATGGATGGTAAGAAACCAGATTTTCGCGCCATACAGTTTGAATCGAAACTTGCAAAATTAAAAGATGATATGAATGAACAGGATCGTCGTGATGCAATCAGAAAGATATTTAATTTCGTAAATCATGAACCGCGTTTAAACGCTTTGGCAGAACATCAAGGACTCCTTCAAGTACTTGAACAAATAATGGATGATAAGCCGGTACTATTCCAGGATATGGCGTTAGTCAAACCACCACGGCACGGTACAGAAAAACCTTGGCATCAGGATTGTGCATACTTCAATTTGGCACATGGCACTACTGTTGTTGGTGTGTGGATTGCATTAGATGAAGCAACTGCTGAGAACGGTTGTATGCACATCATCCCAGGTTCACATAACCAAGGACCGATGATACACTTCAACCGTAGAGATTGGCAGATATGCGATACCGATGTGCCAATCGCTCGCGATACGATGGTGCCACTGCAACCGGGAGGCTGTCTGTTCTGGCACGGATTGACTCATCACGGGAGTCCTGTCAATCATTCATCCAAACGCCGTCGTGCATTACAATTTCATTATAAACCTGCAAGTACTGAAGATATTAAGACACAAGAACGTATGGAAATGTTTGGGAGTGAAGGTAAAGATGTAGACTGTTAATCTTCATATTCCGACCTAAGTCTCAAAAAACGATCGTAGGGGCGGGGTTTCCCCGCCCGTATATTACAGGTTTCCCCGCCCGAATATTCCAACATAAAACGATAAAGTATGAAACCTACTATCCTATTTCTGCTCAGGAAACGGCGCACGAATGTCGTAACGTCCCTCAACAAAGACAGGTAATTTCCCACCTTCAACCAATAGATCAAGTGGATTAGGTCGTGTCGTTAAGGGGAAAGTAACAACGTCTTGAAGTCGCACAGATTCATAAAATGCCATCAGTATTTCAATGGTGCAAAGTCCATGTCTACCAGCATTCCGGTGTTCATCAACATCACCTTCAATCCATGCTAACATCTCAGAAAACTGATTCGGTTCACTTTGACGTGGTTTGATCGTCTGCCATCCTGCCGCTTTACTATTCAACACCTCAATAGTTCCATCAGCACCACGTCTGAGTTGACCATCATCGCCGTATACAGCATCACCTCTGAGACCAGGACCGGGTAAATCGCTTTCATAAATACCTCGGATACCGCCTTCAAAGCAGATTTCTGCCATACATTTATCTTCAGTTCTCACCCTTCTTTCCCAACGATCCGTCTTGCGTGAGACCTGTCCAATAAGCCATTGCGGGTCAGGATCGCCAAGGATAAAACGCATTTCGTCGATTTCGTGTGTCCCACGATTCAATAGACCGTGTCCATCCCGTCTTAACATAGTTTGCGGTTGTCCAATTGCACCCTCTTGAATCAGTCTCCGAGCTTCACAGTTCTGTGGACTGAACCGGCGTTGATGTCCAACGACTAACTTCGTCCCACTTTTTTCGCAGGCATCCATCATGTCTTGTGCGTCACCAACGGAAGCTGCCATCGGTTTTTCGGTAATAACGCCAATCACACCATTTTCAGCAGCTGCGATAGTAGGTTCAGCACGGACGCTCTGCCAAGTTGTGATGCTAACGATATCAAGTTCCTCCTTCTCACACATTTCAGCAAAGTCTGTATAATGAGAAGGGAGCGATAATTCATCAGCAAATTTCCCAGCGGATTCAGCACTGATGTCTGAAGCGGAAACAACCTTAGCACGACCACTACCATTCCAGCTACGAGCATGTGCGCGACCCATACCACCACAACCAATTACACCAACACGATATGTTTTTTCTGCCATCATATTACCTCGTTTTTCAAAAGTTCAAGTTTGAAACAGAGTGTATCAGAAAAATAAGCAGAATGCAAGGAATATATGCATCAACATTTTCAGGGTGTGTAAAGTTTTTGGCATGACGTCATGATGAACCTGCACAAAAAAGTATTTGCTCAGCATTAGGCGTAATCAAACCGTAGCACATTCATCCTTGATTATGCAACGCACCCATCACCCCACTATAAACTATACCCTAAGCATTAGACGCCATCAATCTGTAGCACATTCATCCTTGATTGTGCAACGAAGCATGTCAACCCACGCGATAAAGTATCTGTACAGCATTGGGGCTTTTTAATGTTATGCAGAGAGGTGCATTGAAAGATGGTTGTTGTTCAAAGAAGCACAATCAAGATGAATGTGCTACGGGTGTATGACGATGTTTGT
>VXOP01000057.1 GCA_009839975.1 Candidatus Poribacteria bacterium | reverse complement strand
AACGAAATCCCTCCATCACCTCATTTGGTTGAGACATATCTAAAGTATTGGAATAACATCACAGATAGGAAACCGAATCCTGCTTTACCGTTCTTCCACCTAAAGAACCGCAGTTTTTGGCATCATCACCCAAATCCCGGTTACGAAAAAGCATTAGAAGTCGTTACTCAAATTAAGACCTTTACGCAACTTCGCAAGATAATTTCACATGCAAGTCTTGATCAAGAACTCTTTACGCTATTGAAGAAACCTGTGAAAAGAGAGATATTACGAAAAGTGCTTATTAACAAATACTTATCTGATGAAATAGATGAGATCCAAAGGATTATTTCAGAAGAGCAGCAGATCAGCGGTTTTAGCAAGGAACTATTAGACTATGTTCAGCAAGACTTTTCAATAGAACTTGAAGAACCGATTGAGAGTAAGAAGAAGATCCGGGAACCTGGTTTTCGTCGTACAATCATGAGGATATACGATTATACTTGTGCAGTCTGTGAGCTGCAGATTTTAACATTGAATGGAGAAAGTGTTACTGAAGCTGCACACATAATTCCGTTCAGTAAATCAAACAATGACGATGTTCGTAACGGAATTTCACTATGCAAATTGCATCATTGGGCTTTTGATAGATACCTGTTTTCAGTTGACGCGTCATATAAGGTTGTTGTCTCAAAACTAATGACTGAACAGGGACCTACAGAATGGAAACTGGCGACGCTCAATGGAAAGGACATTCTTTTACCAGAAAGGGAAGAACTTTATCCTGCTCAAGAAGCATTAGCATGGCATCGTGAGCAACAGTACACTTGACACAACCCCTAATCTATGCGAAAATACCGCCATGCCAAGACAAAACAAAATCCTAAACATCGGTGATACTGCACCATTATTCTCACTACCATCACATCGTCGACAGGTCGTGTCACTTGAATCCTTCCAAGGAGAACAGCACGTAGTTCTGAGCTTCTTCAGAGGAACATGGTGACCCAATAGCCGCCGCCAGTTGGCTGCTGTACAAGAACACGTTGAGCAGTATGCAACCCTAAACGCAACACCGTTAGCGATTGCAGGACAGTGGCCACGTGAATTACGCGGTTTCGCTGAACGTAACGGTATTACCTTCCCCCTATTGGTTGATAAAGATCGTAACGTTATCAAAAGTTATGGTGTGTATCACTGGCTCAGCTTTGAAGCATACAACATCGCGCGACCAGCAACCTTCATCATTGACAAACTCGGCATTATCCGGTATATGTATATCGGGTCACATCAGTTTGATATGGTTGAGCAGACAGAGCTTATCGAATGTCTGAAATCTATAAAATGATTTTGAATTGCTGTGAAAATGTGGTATACTTATTATAGGATTAGCATTGTAGGTGTTACACGCATAATGGATAACACACACATAGCATTTATGAAACGCGCCATAACTTTAGCGGAACGCGGAAGAGGACGAACAAGTCCAAATCCCTATGTCGGCGCGGTGATCGTCAATGAAGGAGAAATCGTAGGCGAAGGATTTCATCAGAAAGCAGGTGAACCGCACGCAGAGATACATGCATTACGCGCAGCACAAGATAAGGCAAAAGGTGCTACACTCTATGTCAACCTTGAACCGTGTTGCCATTCAGGACGAACACCACCCTGCACAGACGCAATCCTGAAAGCCGAAATCGCAACTGTATATATTGCACACAAAGACCCGAATCCGATTGTTGCAGGGAAAGGTATTAAAGTATTAGAAAAATCAGGAGTAGAGACCAACGTTGGTTTGTGTCAAGACGCAGCAGAAAAACTAAACGAAATCTACATAAAATACATCAGAACAGGATACCCTTTCGTAATACTGAAAACCGCAATGAGCCTTGATGGAAAAATCGCAACTGCGACAGGTGAATCACAATGGATAACTTCACCCGAATCAAGACACCTTGTGCATAAAATTCGTGATGAAGTAGACGCTATATTAGTTGGAATCGGAACCGTTATCAGCGATGATCCATCATTAACAACAAGATTAACAGATAAGCAAGGAAAAGACGCAACACGTATTATATTAGATTCACACGGACGCACACCTACTGATGCAAAAGTCATTAAATCAGAGAGTGATGCAGATGTCATAATTGCTGTTACACCTAATGCTTCTAAGAAAAACATTGCGGCATTAAAAGAAGCAGGAGCAGAAGTCGTCGTTATATCTGAAAAAAATGGACAGGTCTGTTTTAAATCACTGATGAAATTATTAGGGGATCGTGGCATAACAAGTGTTTTGGTTGAGGGAGGTGGAAAGGTCAACGCAAGTGCACTCTCTTCAGGTGTCGTGGATAAACTCATGTGTTTTATTGCTCCGAAACTTATCGGTGGAAAAGAAGCACGCGGGGTATTTGACGGTGAAGGCATAAAGCATCTGACCGAAGCACCTGAATTAGAACAACTTACAATCACACAACTTGAACGCGATCTGTTAATTGAAGGTTATTTGACGAATAATGTTTACAGGAATCATTGAAGAAATCGGAACGATTACTGAAGTACATACAAAATCCAGTGGTCTTACTATCAAAATCAATGCCGAGACTGTGATGGAAGATATACAGATAGGTGATAGTATCGCAGTTAACGGTCCTTGTCTAACAGTACGCGAACGCAATCAAGATGGATTTATCACTGACATTAGCGAAGAAACATGTCGCAGAACTACGTTACGTTCATGTAGAGTCGGCACACCTGTCAATCTGGAACGGTCACTTAGATTAGGAGACAGACTCGGAGGACATCTTGTCTTAGGACATGTTGATGAAATTGCCACTATCAGTGGATGGAAAAGGGAAGGTTCTTCGTCCATTATGCAGGTCACAGTCAGCCAGAATGTTAGACCTTACATAGCATATAAAGGCTCAATTGCCGTCGATGGCGTGAGTTTAACGATTTCTAATGTTACTGACAACAAATTTGAAATGACACTCATTCCGCATACCTTAGATGTTACTACCCTAGGCAATAAGCAGATAGGGGACGTTGTCAATATTGAGGTAGATGTTATGGCACGTTACATAGAAACTCTCATACAGAGTCAGAAAACACCTGTCAATACAATAGATTTAAACTACCTACAAAAACATGGGTATGCATAGTAAAAACATGGGGGCGCAAGGCGAGACAGTTATATGGAATTTAGTACCATTCCCGAGGCAATCTCAGCTATTAAAGACGGTGAGATGATTATCGTCGTTGATGAACCTGACCGCGAAAATGAAGGTGACCTGATCATGGCAGCGGAAAAGGTAACGCCAGAGGCAATCAACTTTATGGCAAAATACGGGCGCGGGTTAATCTGTCTACCAACCTGTTCTGAACGACTCACTGACCTGCAACTTTATCCAATGGTGGTAGACAACACCGCACAGATGCAAACCGCATTTACTGTCACGATAGATGCGAAGGAAGTTACGACCGGGATTTCAGCACAAGAACGCGCATATACTATCAAAAAATTCGTTGATGAAAATGCGGTACCCTCCGATTTTGTACGACCCGGACACATCTTTCCATTGGAAGCGAAACCCGGCGGTGTTCTCAGACGCGCAGGACATACGGAAGCGACAGTGGATTTAGCAAGACTCGCAGGATTATATCCCGCAGGTGTCCTCTGTGAAGTATTGAACGATGATGGTAGCATGGCACGTGTCCCCGAACTATTCAAATTTGCACAAGAACACAATCTCAAAATCATTACCATCTCTGACCTCATCGCATACCGCAGACGTACTGAAACGCTTATCAAGAAAGTCTCAACCGCAGCAATTCCCACTGTTCATGGTGAATTCAAACTCCACGCTTACGAAAGCAACGTTGATGGCACACCAGCACCGAGTGATTCAACAGAAACCCACATCGCTTTAACCAAAGGAAAAATTCGCGATAAGGGTCCCATCTTAGTTAGGGTTCACTCACAATGTTTGACGGGTGATGTTTTCGGCTCGCTGCGCTGCGACTGCGGTGAGCAGCTAAAAATCGCACTCGGAAACATTGAGAAAGAGGAGAGAGGCGTGCTACTTTATATGCGGCAAGAAGGCAGAGGCATGGGACTAAAAGACAAAATCCGAGCATATAGCCTACAGGATAATGAAGGACTTGACACAGTTGAAGCAAACGAAAAACTCGGATATCCACCCGATCTAAGAGATTATGGAATCGGCGCACAGATACTCGTTGATTTAGGTGTAAAAAAGATGCAACTCATGACGAACAACCCTCAAAAAGTCAAAGGATTATCAGGTTACGGGTTGGAAATCGTTGAACAGATTCCTTTACAGACAACACCAAACTGCTATAATCAGCATTATTTGCAGACGAAACGTAATAAACTTGGACATCTCCTTTAGATAACTCAAGTTGCTACCTACAAGATTTTTGACATGCAAACACCGTTTCTAATAAAGAATAATTCATTTTTCGCAAGAATTCGTAGCGCAAACTGTTAGTTTGCGTCATCACAGGCACAATCTAACAGATTGTGCTACATAGGTGACAACTTAGG
>VXOP01000161.1 GCA_009839975.1 Candidatus Poribacteria bacterium | reverse complement strand
GTAATCGTAATTTTGAAGAACTTCCTCATAGAAAGGAAGATCACTATAACCCTCAACGTAAACAAGTATTTTTGGAAAATAAAAAAGATCTCTGTTTTCTATCCCCGAATCAGATCGGATAAACTCCATTAGTTTTCCTTTCCCAAAGTAATGACGTTATTCCTAAATTTTCCAACAATATCGGGAGAGTGCGTAGCAACAATTATCTGTTTCTGTCCGCCAAGTGTTACTATAGATTCTAACAGTTTTTCCTGCCAGGTGACATGGAGTGATAATTCAGGTTCATCTGCAATGTAAACTACCGGTTCATCAACCTTAAGGAGAGCTTGGGTTAGTAGAATCAAAATCTGTTTTTCGCCTGAAGAAAGGTGGTGCGTGTTCAAATGTGACTGCAAAGGTGATTCGATTCTTAACTGACCGCTTTCATCAACCTTAATGGACTTGTCATTCAGGAATGAATTAACGGTGTCTTCATAACGTCGTAAAGGATCGAAGATTGCCTCTCTATCCTCTTCAAGTTTCCCCGCATATTCGACCATTGCTTGTGTTCTATAGATGAGCGGAATTACAAGAATATCCTTCAAATCCCAACTCAATTTCTCACTTTTGTCTATCCGTTTCAATACTTCTTCCGCTGCGGCAAAATGTTCATGGATTCTGGCACGCATCTGATCATCTAAAAGACCGGCAGCCTTAAAAGCTCCTAACAATTGTTCTTTTTTCGTTATTGTGGGCAATTTAGAAGGCATTGAACCAAAAATTGCATCAAGTTGATCATGCTCTTTGCTGTAAAGAATTACCGATAGAACCTGATGCTCAAATTCCTTGTAACGCTTAGAAAGCAGTGTGTTTAAACGAGAGTGATAGTGGAACAGACCTTCTAACAATTCCTCAAGTCGTAAGTCTACCGACTCCAAAGTCCGTGTTCTTGTATATCGTTCTTCTTCATAGTCTGTTACAGGCAAACGGCGACTGACGGGAAGCCAAACAATTGGAACTAAAGCCGTGAATTCATCATAAAATTCTTCTGCCCTAATTATATCAATGTCTAATTCTATAGCAGATCGGATGAACGTGCTTTTGGAATAGCTGCCTCTTTCAGATAACGAGTAACGCTCAGAGAATCTCCGATCAGAAATACCGTCTATTCTGATGGGTAATCTTTTCTGCCCTAGTCTGAGTTCCAAGAACCCGTCTGCAGCATCGCGCTTCACAGTAATAGTGTGTACAGATCTACCTTTGAAACCTTTTAATTTAATCTCTGCCCGATTAAAATTAAAGTTTAAAAGATTAGGTAGATCAAGTGCTAGAATAGAATGGATAATACCTAGAATGGTGGTTTTGCCTGAGGCATTTGGACCTATGAGAATATTTACATCCTTATGGAAAGTTAGATTGATAGATCGATAACCCCACAGTTTGTTTACTTTGAAAGATTCAATGAAATAACTGTTCATAATTTGGTTTCCTCTTAGAATCTATAATCCTCATACTGATTGTTAACATAGTAGCATATTTGGTGAGAAAAAGCAAAAACTATCAGAAACACTACAGTTAGAGCCTTAACTTGAAAGAATTTATCTCTCATGTATGCAATATGGAAGTTGGCAAAATGCAATTCCCATCTTTGTGAGTTCGCGCTGACCAATATAATTTCCTGCTGCGTAGACAATCGCTTTTTTGCCGTTTTTGTTACTGGAATCTTCAATACGTTTGGCATGCTCCATACTTAGGATTGCTTCGTTGCTTCGTAAATAGTCAAAGTCTTGTTTGTAAATCAGATAGTAATCGTTTTTGTCATCACTATAAAAAAGTCCGTCATTATTTTTCTGATCCAACGCATCATCCTCAATAGAAATGCCTGCGGAAGTAAACAATAGATTAGTAGCAAGTGCTGTGTATGTTGGTAGATTCTTTCCTGTAAGCATCCCCTCAATTTCAAGTGGTTCACCCAAAGTGCAGTAGGCGAAAGAACCACCTAACCCTTCTTGTAATGAAGCATCACTTGCATTAGGAACACCGTTGATAACGCTGCGGACACGTTCTGCGGTAATGGTGTCGGCATAGTCTTCACACTCAATAAGGATAAATTTGCGGTTGCCACCATCTTCCTTGTTTAAGGCGAGTACGGCGTGGGCAGTTGTCCCACTGCCAGCAAAGGAATCAAGGATAACAGCGTTTTCATCGTTAATGGTAGCATAATCTATGATTCGTTTTATAAGGTCCGTTCGTTTTGGATTTGGAAATTCAATTCCCAATGTTTTCATTAAAGATGAGGATTCATTAACAATCATATCTGTCCAAAGTGAACTTATTATTCTTCTATCTGATGGAGGGACAAAATGTTCGGGGCGATTTGTGCTTGACATTCTCAACAGATCAGTTTTCTGTGGTGATTGTGCAAACCACCATTCATCAATATCTGTTTGGGTAGGATCGGAACCGCATTCATCAAGCAAACGTTCATAGTTTTCAATAGCAGTTAGACTTCTTTCTTTTTCCCATCTCCATTGACCTGTTTCCGGTGTTATTCCCATTAACTCATATCGCATTGTTGGCCTATTAGTGCCACGCCAATGATTATTCCAAGTTCCAATCTTTTTCTCATCAATATCTACAGTTAAATGATGAAATTTCAGATCGGGGGATTTGCTGTAGAATAGTATGTATTCTGATCCGACATTAAGTCTATCAACATACTCAAATTGGGCTTGGACATTTTTTACACCGCGACGGAGACTAATCAGATTCCTAAAATTTCCTTCTGTAAATATCTCATTCATTAACATCCTTAAATGATGCACCTCATTATCATCAATAGAGATAAAAATTACACCATCCTCAGCAAGGAGTTCTTTTAACAAGTGCAATCTGGGCCACATCATACAGAGCCATTTTTCATGTCGTTCAAGGTCTTCTTCATCAACTGGTCCATTTTCTTTTAACCACTCCTGCATCAACGGACTGTTTACGTTGTCGTTGTAAACCCATCCTTCTTTACCTGTGTTATAGGGTGGATCTATATAGATGCACTTGATGCGGTTTTTGTAGCGCGGGAGTAGGGCTTTAAGGGCATGTAGGTTATCGCTGTCAATAATAAGGTTATCGTCTTCACCGGTCGGGTTACAAGAGCGGTTTTCATCTGTTTCAAGTGGACGATATGGAACGGTGAAATGGTAAGTATAGATGTGGTGTTTTCCATTGAATTCGAGGGTTGGCATAGGTTAACTCCGATAAAAAATAAATTTGCTAAGTGTTTATCTAAAATAGATATGGTAAGTTTAGTTTTTTTCTTGATCTTCTGGATAAGGAAGAGCAGGAGCAGTTGTCCAACCTCGTGTGGGGGCGTTATGACTTACACGAATATCCGATTTCTCAGTAGAAACCACTCTCGCACCACGATGAATACATGCGCGTACTACTGCTTTTTTTGGATGATCAGCATCTTCTTTCGATGCGCTTATGATTGCATTAAATTTTTTATACCCCTCTCCAAATCTCACGGGAAGTCTCGGACCGAGCCAAAGGTCAAGTATTGGTGTTGATACGTTCCGTCGAGAACCATGATGTGGCACTTGAAAGTGGTCGATATTTTGTAAAGGTAGTTCTGTTAACCATGCATAAAGTGCAGCTTCTGTCAGTGCCTTACGGCCCGCATCTGCGGTCAATAGTATATTTTGTCCACATAAATTACCGTATTGGACTATGCTCATGTCGTTCTCATGACTCGTTTCCTCATGTGAAAAAATTTCCTGTCCCCAATGAGCTCTTACTAATGAATAAGAGGGGGAAGTAGTCTTCTTGAGTTGATTTTGCCTTTGTTTTAAAATGTATTCCATGAGTTCTTTTAAAACTTCTGGTGTTTTTTCAGATGCCACAACAAGATCAAGATATCTCTGCATTGTAGGGGCAAGAACGGTAAATTCACCTATTTGTGCTCCTTGAAAAGGATTATTAATAGATATACCTTTTGCTTGTGCAATTTTTTCTAATGCTGCAATATTTGGGTAAATATCTTTTAACCGACGAGTCAGATTATCAACGTTTGAAAATCGGGAAAATCGATGAATCAATTCATTTACATAAAGCCAAGGTCGTAACATCCACAACGTAGATACTTCAAAATTTTCAAGAACCGTGCGAAGACCTCCTGCATGGTCTCCATCCGGATGACTGACAATCACTGCATCAATCTTACGAGGATTTCCATAATAACATTTAATGTGTTCAACAACTTTGTCTCCTGTGTCTTGAAATCCTCCATCAATGACATGTATACGCGGAACGCCACCAATGGAATAGCGTAGCGGAATAGCGTCACCACTCTTTTTAGATTCTACGTTAAGAAAATCTATTTCAAAATATTCAGACATAGCTATTCTTCCTCATTGTCCTCAAGTGCAATTCTTATGCGTTTAACAACGTACTTGGTCTGTTTTCTGTAAGAAAGTAAAAACAGGACTAAGAGTCCTACAAGTATAATGAAAATAATTGGTGCATTATCTGATGACCCCGAGTTCCATACTAAATCGTATATTTTTAACAGAATTAGTGCTATAG